>JBIPLL010000081.1:0-8292 GCA_044368425.1 Beijerinckiaceae bacterium | reverse complement strand
CGCCAATCGGCGCTTGCCCTGCGCGGCAAGGTGCTAAACTCCCTTCCGCACAGCTCGCGATCAAGGCGGGTATGAGGATGAGGAACGGAACGGATGGGTCAGGTGCGTAATCCAGTCGCGATGGTCACGGGCGCAGGCTCGGGTGTTGGACGGGCCGTCACGATCGCCCTGCTCGGCAAGGGCTATGACGTGGTGCTTGTCGGACGGCGTGCCGATGCTCTGGAGGAGACGGTCCGTCAGGCGGGTCTGCCTGCCGAACGTGTCCTCGTTCAGCCCTGCGATGTCACCGACCCGACGGCCGTGAAAGCGGCGTTCGAGGCGACAAAGGCGCGGTTCGGGCGGCTCGATGTGCTGTTCAACAATGCCGGCACCGGTGCTCCTGCCATCCCGCTCGAAGACCTGACGGTGGAGCAGTGGCGGCAGGTGGTCGATGTCAACCTGACCGGTCCGTTCCTGTGCACGCAGGAAGCGTTCCGAATCATGAAGGCGCAGGAGCCGCGCGGCGGGCGCATCATCAATAACGGCTCGATCTCGGCGCAGGTGCCGCGCCCGTTCTCGTCGCCCTATACGGCCACGAAGCACGCGATCACGGGCCTGACGCGCTCGACCTCGCTCGACGGGCGGGCCTATGACATCGCCTGCGGCCAGATCGACATCGGCAATGCCGCAACCGACATGGCCGCGAAGATGGCCAAGGGCGTGCCGCAGGCCAACGGGCAGATCGCGATCGAGCCGCTGATGGACCCGCGCCACGTGGCGGACGCCGTTGTCTACATGGCGGGCTTGCCGCTGGATGCCAATGTGCAATTCATGACGGTCATGGCAACGAAGATGCCCTATATCGGGCGCGGCTGAGCCGCGCCTTTCCAGCCGTCGCATGGGAGAGCCGGCCTTGACCCTGTCCGCCGACGCCATCCGCGCAGCGATCCCCAAGCTTCTCGTCGCCAATCGCGGCGAGATCGCCTGCCGCATCTTCCGCTCCGCGCGGCGGCTCGGCATTGCGACGGTCGCCGTGCATTCGCAGGCCGATCGCGGCGCGCCCTTCGTGCGCATGGCGGACGAGGCGGTCGAGATCGGACCGGCGCCGGCGCGCGAGAGCTATCTCGTGGCGGAGAAGGTCATCGCGGCGGCGAAGGCGACCGGTGCCCGCGCGATCCATCCGGGCTATGGCTTCCTGTCCGAAAGGCCGGATTTCGCCCGTGCCTGCGCGCAAGCCGGGCTCATCTTCGTTGGTCCGCCGGCGTCCGCCATCGAGGCGATGGGCCTGAAGGACGCGGCGAAGGCCCTCGTCGAAAAGGCCGGCGTGCCGGTCGTGCCGGGTTATCACGGGGCGCGGCAGGAGCCGGATTTCCTGGCGCTTGAAGCCGAGCGGATCGGCTATCCCGTGCTGATCAAGGCCGTGGCCGGTGGCGGCGGCAAGGGCATGAAGCTCGTCGAGGCGGCGGGCGAGTTTGCCGCCGCGCTCGCCAGCGCGCAGCGGGAGGCGGCGAGCGCTTTCGGCGACCCGCGCGTGCTGGTCGAAAGATACATTTCGAGCCCCCGCCATATCGAGATCCAGGTCTTTGCCGACGGGCACGGCCATGTCGTGCATCTCTTCGAGCGCGACTGCTCGCTGCAGAGGCGACACCAGAAGGTGATCGAAGAGGCGCCGGCGCCCGGAATGCCGGAGGCGGTGCGCGCGGCGATGGGGCGGGCTGCGGTCGAGGCGGCGCGTGCGGTCGGTTATGTCGGCGCCGGCACGGTCGAGTTCATCGCCGATGGCAGCGCGGGACTGCGTCCGAACGGCTTCTACTTCATGGAGATGAATACGCGCCTGCAAGTCGAGCATCCGGTGACGGAGGCGATCACCGGGCTCGATCTCGTCGAACTGCAATTGCTGGTCGCAGCCGGCGGGCGGCTGCCTTTCGCGCAAGAGGATCTGCGCATTGACGGGCATGCGGTCGAGGCCCGGCTCTATGCCGAGGATCCTGAGCGCGGCTTCCTGCCCTCGACAGGCCGGCTGCATGCGCTCGTCCTGCCCGAAGGGGAGGGGATCCGCGTCGATTCCGGTGTCGAGGTCGGGGGCGAGGTGACGCCCTTCTACGATCCGATGATTGCCAAGATCATCGCGCATGGCTCCACGCGCGAGGTTGCGCTCGACCGGCTGGCCGGAGCACTTGGCCGCACGCAGGTGGCCGGACCGCGCAGCAATGCGGCCTTCCTCAAGGCGCTTTGCGAGGCGCCGGGCTTCCGGGCCGGGGCTTTCGATACGGGCTTCATCGGGCGCAACCTCGATGCACTCGGGGCCGTGGTCCGACCCGTGCCGGAGGAGCTGGCCGGGGCGGGCGCACAGGCGCTGGCGGCGCGCGAGAGCGATGCCCTGCGCCGTCGCCTGCTGGCCGAGCCGGGGCGGCGCGCCGACATGGCCTGGCTGGTCGAGGACGGTTTCTCGCTCCTGCCCGTCTCGCAACCGCCGCGCCGGGTGGTCGTGGATGGCGAGATCCGGGATGTCGCTCCGGTTGCCGAGGCGGGTGCGAGCGTCGTGGCGGACCCCGATGCAGCGCGTGTCTTCGTCCTGGCGCAGGGGCGGCAGATCGTCGTGGAGGCTCATGATCCCTTCGCGGTCGATCTCGACCATCTCGACGCCGGCGGGCTCGTCAAGGCGCCCATGCACGGCAAGCTTGTCGCACTGTTTGTGGCGCCGGGCGATGTTGTCGAGAAGGGCCAGAGGCTTGCCATCGTGGAAGCGATGAAGATGGAGCATGCGCTCCTTGCGCCCATTGCCGGTCGGGTGGGCGATATTGCCGGCGAGGTCGGCCAGCAGGTCGGGGAAGGTGCCAGGCTCATCCTGATCGAGGCGGTCGCGGCCGCGTGAACGGATCGCCTGCGGATTAAGGCCGCAGCCCCGCAGGATGGTGCTGCCAAGCCCGCTCGCATGGATTATGGACGGCACATGCCCAGTTCTTCCCCCCTGCACATGCTGAAACTCTGCGTCGGCGCGGAGTCGATCCAGGATCTCGAGGACTGGATCGCGGAAACGCTTGCGCTCTATCGCCGGCTCGGGCGGCCGCAGGAGCAGACGCATACGACCCGCATGGTGCCCAAGCGTCTCGACGAGATGCTGGCTGGCGGCTCGCTCTACTGGGTCGTGAAGGGGCAGATCGCCTGCCGGCAGCGCTTTCTGGACATACGCCCCTTTACCGATGGAGACGGCATCGGGCGGTGCCATCTGGTGCTGGAGCCCGTCGTCGTGCCGGTCGAGCCGCGCCCCTGTCGACCGTTCCAGGGCTGGCGTTATCTCGCGGCCAAGGATGCTCCGCGTGACCTGTCGCAGGCGGGGGTTGGGGCTGTCGAGATGCCCGAGACGCTGCGTCGCGAGCTTGCCGAACTCGGCTTGCTCTAGGCTGCCCGGTCAGCGCCTGCCGCCGATGCGGCGCAGATAGGCGATGATGTCGTCGGCCTCGCCGGGGCTGAAGACGAATTCCGGCATGGCGACACCTTCATGGCCGACCGTGATGCCCTCGGTCAGCGCCTCCTGAAGGTTGTCGGGATCGTATCGCCGGGCGATCTCGCGCAAGGGCGGCGCCTTGGGATTGCTGCTGGCGCCGCGGGCGCCCAGCGCGTGGCATTGCGCACAATTGGTCTTGGCGAGGGCTTCCCCGCGCGTCGCATTGCCTGCGCCCTGCGCCAGAGCCGGCATGCCCGCAGCGACAAGCAGGAGTGTGGCAACAGCGAAACGAACAAAGCGCATGGCGGTCTCCGACGGCATGCGGGGATCCGGGCCAGCACCCGAATCAGGCCGCACCTTCGTGGTTAGCCCCCGGCGCCCTGTCAGTCGAGGGTGATGGCCACCTTGGTCGCGCGCGTCCGGTCGGAGGCGTGGTCGAAGGCCTCGCGCGCCTTGTCCATCGGATAGACGGCGCTCAGCATCGGGCGAAAATCGACCCGGCGTGCGGCGATGATGCGCGCGGCCTCGGCGAATTCCGTGTCGAAGCGGAAGGTGCCGACAATCTCGATTTCCTTCACGACGATGGTGTTGACCGGCAAGGGCGCGTCGCCGCCCAGACCCACGAGCACGAGGCGCCCGCGCGGGCGCAGCGTCGGAATGATGGCCGCCAGAGCGCCGGGTGCGCCCGAGCACTCGAAAACAACGTCGATCCGTCCGCGATCCTGCGCGAGGGGCGCCAGCGCATCGGACTCGCGCACGTCGATGGCCTCGTCGCAGCCCATGGTGCGGGCGACGCCCAGCGAATGGGCCGTTATGTCGGTCGCGACGATATGGGCCGCGCCCGCGAGACGCGCGGCGACGGCAACCAGAATGCCGATGGGACCGCAACCCGAGACGAGGACGGTCTTGCCTGAAAGATCGCCCGCCTGCGCCACCGCGTGGAGCGAGACGGCGAGCGGCTCGCAGAGCGCTGCCACTTCAGGGCTCACGTCCTCGCCCATCGGGAAGACGCGCGCGGCGGGGACTGCGATGCATTCGCGGAACAGGCCCTGCTCGTGGGGAAAGCGCATGGCCGAGCCGCTGAAGCGCATGTTCTCGCAATGATTGCGATGACCGCTTCGGCAGGAGGCGCAGGCGTTGCAGGGGTTTGACGGGTTGACGGCGACAAGCTGGCCGGGCTTCAGCCCGCTCACGCCCTCGCCCAAAGCCAGGATACGGCCCGACGCCTCATGCCCCAGCGCCATCGGCTCGCGCACGCGCACCGTGCCGAAGCCGCCATGGTGGTAATAATGCAGGTCCGAGCCGCAGATGCCGCCCGCCGTCATGCGCACCAGAACCTCGCCGGGGAGCAGTTCGGGCGCGCTGCCGGCGGGATAAGGCTCGACGCGCAGGTCGTGCGGGGCATGGATCATGATGGCGCGCATGCGTCTGTCTCCCGGCGGCGAAAGCGGTGCGGCGTGCTCCCGCAAGGTCTCAGAGGACGGCGAGCATGCCGCCATCGACATAGATGATCTGGCCGTTGACATAGTCGGAGGCCGGCGAGGCGAGATAGATCGCCGTCCCGATCAGCTCGTCCGGGCGGCCCCAGCGACGGGCCGGCGTGCGACCCTTCACCCAGGCGTCGAATTGCGGATTGTCGATGAGCGCCTGGTTCATGTCGGTGAGCATGTAGCCCGGGCCGATGGCATTGGCCTGGATGCCGTGAGCGGCCCATTCGGCCGCCATGGCGCGGGTCAGCATCTTGATGCCGCCCTTCGAGACCGTGTAGGGCGCTACCGTCGCCCGCGCCAGTTCGCTCGTCAGCGAGCCGATATTGATGATCTTGCCGCGTCCGCGCGCGATCATGCGCTTGGCCGCCTCGCGCCCGATGACGAAGGCACTTGTCAGGTTCGTCTCGATGACGCGGCGCCAGTCGGCAGTGTCGAGCTCGACCATCGGCTTGCGGAACTGGATGCCGGCATTGTTGACGAGAATGTCGATGGCGACGCCCCGCGCGTCGAAATCCGCGAAGGCTGCGGTGATGGCCGGCTCGTCGGTCACGTCGAACGCGGCGCCATGGGCGTCAAAGCCCTGCACGCGCATCTCCTCGACCGCCTGCGCCACGCGGGCTGGATCGGTGCCGTTGACGACGATGGCGGCGCCGGCACGCGCCAGCCCCTCCGCCATGGCCCGGCCGAGCCCCCGCGAGGAGCCGGTCACGAGGGCCGTGCGGCCCGACAGGTCGAAGACGGGATGGCTCATGCGGGTCTCACGTGTGCGTTGGAGGTTGCCTCACTGGACGGACCTGCCTTGCTGCGTCTGTTGTTCGAGGATCGCGGGCGGCGAAGGGTGACGGCGCCGCGCAGCCGGGGCATGGGCTTGCGACGGCACAGGCCTGTCCACGCATCGCTCATTCCGCTGCCCCCTGCACACGCCCCTGCGCCTCGACAGCCTCGATGGCGAGCACGAGATCGGTCGGCGTGAGCGGACGCGAGAAATGCTTCGTGTGCGGGGCCAGCACCGTCAGTTCGGCGATGGTCGCGATGTCCGCCTTGCCTCCGGTGAAGCCAAGGTCGGAGAGGCCCAGGGGCAGCCCCACCGCCTGGTAGAAGTTGCGGATATCGGTGATGAAATCCTCGTCGCGGCCCTCAAGTTCGAGCTGGACGAGCAGGCCATAGGCGACCTGAAGGCCGTGCAGGGCTTGCGCCGGGCCTTTTACCGCCGACAGGCCGCGCGTCATGGCGTGACAGATCGACAGGCCACCGCTCTCGAAGGAGAGGCCGCTCATCAGCACCGACGCCTCGACGACCGCTTCCAGCGCCGCGTCCGGCTCGCCACGCGAGACCGCTTTGAGTGCAGCGACCGCGTGCTCGCGGATCGTCTCGTAGCAGGCGCGGGCGAGTGCCAAAGCTGTCAGCGGCGACCGGCCGCCGAACATGTTGTTGCCCTTCGCCGCAGCGCACTGCTCCACCTCGAAGCGCTTGACGATGGCATCGCCGATGCCGGCGGTGAGAAGGATCGCGGGCGCCCTGGCGATGATGGCGGTATCGACCAGCACGAGATCGGGATTGGCCGGGAGGCGCTCGACGCCGACGAGCCTGTGGCTCTCGTCATACATGACGATGATATGGCTTGTCGGGCTGTCATTCGAGGCGATGGTCGGCAACGTCACCATGCGAGCCTTGAGCTTGTTGCTCAGGGCCTTGGCGGCATCGAGCGTCTTTCCGCCGCCCGCCGCAACGACGATGGCGGGGGTGTCGCCTGCGCACAGGCCGTGGAGTCGCTCGACCTCGGCGTGCGTGACCTCGCCGCCAAAGGGCAGGTGGCTCATGCTGACGCCCGCTTGCGCGCAGCTTTGGGCCAAGGTCGGTCCGACGACGCCCCAGACGGTCGCGTCCGCGACGATGACGGCGTTGCCGCCGATGCGGGCAAGTTCCTCGCCCAGCCGGCGCGAAACGCCGGGACCCTGCACGTAGCGCCGCGGTGAGCCGAAGATGATCATGATGTCCCGGCCTTTCCCGTGTCCCGCGCGGCGATCTTCATCGCATCTCCCCGCAGGCGCAATGGACAAGGCGGCGGGCAGGCCGCCCTTTCGCGTCCGGGCAAGAGCGCTCAATAGGGGCGCAGGCTCTCGAGCGTCGTCATGATGCCGCGCAGTTCGGCCAGCCCCCGCAGCCGGCCAATCGCCGGATAGCCGGGGTGGCTGCGATTGTTCTGGTCGTCGAGAATGGCGTGGCCGTGATCCGGGCGCATCGGGATGCGCCAGTTCGGGGCGCCCGCCTTGCGGCGGCGGCCTTCCTCGGTCAGCAGCACGTCGATCAGTGCCACCATGTCGGTGTCGCCGCCCAGATGCTCGGCCTCCTGGAAGGAGCCGTCCGGGTCCTTGGCCACATTGCGCAGATGGGCAAACCAGATGCGCGGGGCGACCTTGCGGGCAATGGCCGGAACATCGTTGAGCGGATTGGCGCCAAGCGAGCCGGAGCAGAGCGTGATGCCGTTGGCGGGCAGGTCCACCATATCCAGAATGGCGTCGAGGTCGGCGCCGGTCGAGACGATGCGCGGCAGGCCAAAGAGCGGGCGCGGCGGATCGTCCGGGTGGATGCACATGTTGATGCCGACCTCCTGGGCGGTCGGCACGACCTCGCGCAGGAAGCGGGCGAGATGGCTGCGCAGCGTATCGGCGCTCATGCCGCGATACCGCCCGAGCAAGGCCCGCAGGCCGGGCACGTCGTAGCGGTCGAAGGCACCGGGCAGGCCGGCCATGATGTTGGAGAGAAGCCGGGCGCGGTCGCTTTCCGATGAGGCGGCGAACCAGGCGCGCGCGCGGTCGAGCACATCGGCGGCGTGACCCTCCTGCGCCCCGGGGCGCTCCAGCATCAGCCAGTCAAAGGCGACATATTCATGCAGGTTGAACCGCAGGGCGGTGGCGCCACCCTCGACTGGCGCATCGAGCTGCGTGCGTGTCCAGTCGAGCACCGGCATGAAATTGTAGCAGACGGTGCGCAGCCCGCATTCGGCCAGATTGCGCAGCGACTGCCGGTAATTGGCGAAGATCGTGTCGAGGTCGCGTGGACCTCCTGCGTCGCTTTCGCCGATCTTGACGCTTTCATGGATCGGCAGGCTCTCGACCACGGACCAGCGCAGGCCCAGGCCCGCATCCTCGATCTCGCGCTGGCGCTTGCGGATCTCCTCGACCGACCAGACCACTCCATAGGGAATGTGATGGAGCGCCGTGACGATGCCGGTGGCACCCGCCTGCCGGGCAGCCTTCAGGGGCACGCCATCCTCCGGCCCGAACCAGCGCCAGGTCTGCTCCATCGGCGTCCTCCGCGTCCTGCGCAGCCGCGCGCGAACGCGCCCGCACTCTCTTGCCTCAAGCCACCATA
>JBIPLL010000047.1:0-10386 GCA_044368425.1 Beijerinckiaceae bacterium | reverse complement strand
GGACGGGATCGCCGAGCGCGGCGTGCTGGCCCGCTGCAACGGCGTGCTCTCCGGCTATATGGGGTCCGCCGATATCGGCAACGCCATCCTTCATGCGGTCGCGCGCGTGCGGGCTGCCAACGGCGCCGCCGTCTATGCCTGCGACCCGGTCATCGGCGATGTCGGGCGCGGCATCTTCGTGCGACCCGGCATCCCGGAATTCATGCGCGAACAGGCCGTCCCGGCCGCAACCCTCATCACGCCGAACCAGTTCGAGCTGGATTTCCTCTCCGGCCGAAGCTCGGCCAACCTGGCTGACCTGCGCGCGGCGCTGAGCCTCGTCCATGCCACCGGGCCGCGCATCATCCTCGTCACCTCTGTCCATACCGAGGAGACACCCGGCGATGCCATCGATCTCGTCGCATCGGACGGCGAGGGGCTGTGGCGCGTGCGCACGCCGAAGCTCGACCTGAGCGTCAACGGAGCAGGCGATGCCATCGCCGCGCTCTTCCTCGTCCACTGGCTGCGCACGGGTGACTGCGCCACGGCGCTCTCGCATTGCGCCTCGTCGATCTACGGCCTGCTGCGCCGGACGCAGGAAGCGGGCTCGCGCGAGATCCTCACCGTCGCGGCCCAGGACGAGTTCGTGACGCCTGGCCGGGTCTTCGCGGCGGAGCGCATTTGATCCCGCCCCTTGCACTGAGGGCGGCAAAGGGGATGATCGGAATCGATGAAACTGCGCGTCGCGACCTTCAACGTCGAGAACCTTGCCTCCCGCCATCGCTTCGACGGCGGGCGGCCCGAGACGACGGCGGCCATGTCGCTCTTCGACATCGTCAATCCCGGCCAGCGCGAGACCATCGAGCGCTCGCTCGCCGTCGCACTCGCCGACGAGAAGCGCCAGATGACGGCGCTGGCGCTTGCCGAAACCCATGCCGACATCGTTGCCATGCAGGAGGTGGATAATCTCACCGTGCTGCAGGCGTTCTTCGCCAATTACGTCCACCGCATCGCCGACCATCGCTACGGGCACTTCGCCGTGTCGCACGGCAATGATCCGCGCGGGATCGACGTCGCTTTTGCCGCACGCCGCGACCTGATCCCCGCCGACCGGGTGGAAATCATTTCCAACCGCGACGTGACCTATGGCGAGCTGGACGTGATGGAGCCGGGTCTGACGGCCTTCGACATCCGCCCCGACCACAAGGTTTTCAACCGCGACTGCATGCAGGTCGAGTTGAGCTTTGCCGATCGCACCCTGACGCTGTTCATCTGTCACCTGAAGTCGATGAACACGGGCCGTGACGACGGCCGCCAAGTGACTCTGCCGATTCGCAGATCGGAGGCGCGTGCCGTTCGCACCCTGATCGAGCGCCGGTTCGGCGCAGCCGTCGAGCATTCCAACTGGATCGTGCTTGGCGATCTCAACGGTTACGAGATGGGAATCGGGCCCGGCGGCCTGCCCGATGATGTGGGCGAGAGCGGGCTTGAGCCGCTGACCCATGGCTTTGCCGTCGATCCCGTGGCGAAGATGCCCACGCATGAGCGCTGGAGCCATTTCCGTCGGACGTGGTCCGAGACGCGCGAGCGCCTGATCGAGACGCATATGCAGCTCGATTACGTGCTCCTGTCGCCGGCGCTGGCGCGTGCAAATCCCGCCCCGCATGTCGAGATCGTCCGGCGCGGGTTGCCCTATCGCGTCCCGCTGGATGCCCGTGCGCCGGACCGGTCGATCGCCACGCTGGCGACGACGGGCGACCGCTACCCCAATGTCGGCTGGGACCGCCCGAAGGCCAGCGACCATTGCCCTGTCGTGGTGGAACTGGATATTCCTCGCCACGACCATCCCTTGCGCGGGCGCGACGAGCCCGCTCGCCGTCGCCGCTGATCCGCGCCGCCCATCCGCCAGGAGCCTTCATGAGCCGCCGCTTCTTCACCCTTGACGTGTTCACGAGCGAGGCGCTCGCGGGCAATCCGCTGGCCGTGGTGCTGGATGCCGTAGGTCTCGACACGGACCGCATGCAGGCCATCACCCGCGAGTTCAACCTGTCGGAAACGGTCTTCGTCTCGCAGCCCGCCGACACGCGCCACCGCGCCGCCTTGCGGATCTTCACGCCGGGCAAGGAACTCCCATTTGCCGGACATCCCACCATCGGGACAGCCGTGCTCCTCGCCATTCTCGACCGTCGGGGTGAGGCCGGGTCTTCGATCTTCGGGCTCGAGGAGAAGATCGGCATCGTGCCCTGCGCGGTCGATGTGCGAGATGCCGACTTCGGCGCGGCCCGCTTCCGGGCGCCGCGCCTGCCGGCCTTCCTTCGCGAGGGGCCCTCGACGCTGCTCTGCGCGCGGGCGCTCGGCCTCGATCCGCGCGAGATCGGCTGCGGCAAGCACATGCCGAGCCGCCATTCGGCAGGTGTGGCCTTCGATTTCGTCCCCGTTGCCGACCGCGAGACACTGTCGCGGGTACGGATCGACCCACAGGGTTTCGCCGACGCCTTCGCCGACAGCGATCATCCGGCCGCCTATGTCTATACGGTCGAGCGCCGCCCGGAGGGGTTGGTCATTCACAGCCGGATGTTCTCGCCCGATCTCGCCGCTGGCGAGGATCCGGCCAGCGGATCGGGTGCCGTCGCCTTCGCGGGCGTCCTCATGCAGTTCGAGCCGCTGGCGAGTGGCGTCAACGACATCGCTGTCCATCAGGGCGACGACATGGGTCGCCCGTCCCGGATCGCTCTTCAGGTCATGGTGGAGGATGGCGCGCTTGCGGGCATTGAGCTTGGCGGCAGCGCCGTGATTGTCTCGGAAGGGACGTTGCGGCTGTGAGCGCCCTCGATTTCCACGCCGATGAGGCGGCTTTCGTCCTCCATCGGCTGAACGGCATAGATGCGCGCCTTGTCGCGTGGGACTGGCCATTCGCGCGCAACGAGGCGACCCGCATCGCCGCGCAATGGGCGGCGATGGTCGCGGACAAGCCGCGCCTGTTCAACGGTCCCGTCCTGCTCCAGCGGGAGATGCGGATCGAGGACGGGGTGGCGCGCTGCGCCTATTTCCCGACCGATTATGCCTCGTTCATCGCGTTTCGGGATTTCGGCCCGCAGGATACCGGCGTGCGCAACGGCTTCGCCATGGCGGCGTTGCGCTCACGCGATGGCGCCTTCCTCCTTGGCGAGATGGGCCCGCATACGGCCAATGCCGGCAAGGTCTATTTCGCCGCCGGCACGCCCGATCCCTCCGACGTGACACCGGAAGGCATGGTCGATCTGCCCGGATCGGTGCTGCGCGAACTCGAGGAGGAGACGGGCCTTCGTGCAGGAGAGGTCGATGTGGGCGATGATTGGGGCGTGATGGTCGGCGCGACGCGCGCCGCCTTCATGCGGCCGGTGACCATCGACCTGCCCGCCGACGAGGCCCGCGCGCTGATCTGCTCGCGCCTCGCAATGCTGGAGGATGACGAACTCTCCGACATCGTCATCGTGCGCGGCGAGGCCGATCTCGACCCCGTGCGCATGCCAGCCTTCATGCGGGCCTATATGCGGGCGATGTTCGGCGCCGGCCGCTGATCACGGATAGCCGAAGCGGGTCTTGGTGGTGTTGATCATGCGCACCGCCTCGCCGTCGCGCCCGGCCGAGCAGGCGGAGGCCGCGCCGTCGATCTCGCGGATCACCTGATCATAGACGCTGCGCGCGACGTGGCCCGTCTCGAGGTCGTTGTCCATGACGGCCCGGAAGCGAGTCACCTCGCCCGAACAGCCGCTGCCCTCGGGCAGGCGGAAATCGGAGCGGGTCACGCCGGGAATCGCCGACGAACTGGCGACAGGCGGAGGCGACGCCGCCTGCTGGCAGGCCGAGAGCGTCAGTCCGGCGACGACGAGGATCGCCGCGACCGTGAACGCGCGCAGGCCCCAGCTCGTCCCGCAGCGTTGACCGTCGGCCGGAAGCGTGGGCGGCAAGGGCATCGGTGCCATGGGTCTCTCCAGTTCGGCGCCATCGCCGATCCCTTGCGCAGATAAAGTCGGACCGCAGAAAGGGCAAGCGGCTCGCTGGCGAAGTCACGCCAAACCCTTGACGTGCATCGCCTCTCCATCATATCGCTTGTCACGAGCCGCTGAAAGCGCGGCGCAAGGAATGCGGCTTTGAGCATCGGCCACGCGCGGATCGACAGGACCAGCGCCCCCGCGGGGGACGCTACGGCTCCCTGTGTCCTGATCGCGGCCATGGGCCGGACTGTCTCCGCCAGCGGATCGATCGGCCTTCTTCTTCTCCTTAGCGGCCCCTGAGGGCCGACCGGGCGCCTGCGCCTGGGCACTCAGGGGATGCCGCCACCCGACCAGGCCAAGACCTGCGGACGACGAGCCGATGTGCCAGTCCAGCCGGTGAAACGGGCCAGCCAGACCATTCGAGGAAGAAGCACATGTCCAATCAGCCCGGAACCGCCAAGGCCAAGGATCGCGTCGTCATTTTCGACACGACGCTGCGCGACGGCGAGCAATGCCCCGGCGCCACCATGACCTTCGAGGAAAAGCTCGAGGTCGCCGATCTGCTCGACACGATGGGTGTCGACATCATCGAGGCCGGCTTCCCCATTGCCTCGCAGGGCGATTTCGAAGCAGTCGAGGCCATCGCGAAGCGCATCCAGCGCGCGACGGTGGCGGGTCTGGCGCGCGCCATCAATGCCGATATCGACCGGGCGGGCGAGGCGGTGAGGGGCGCACGGCGCGGCCGCATCCACACCTTCGTCTCGACTTCGCCCATCCATCTGGCGCACCAGATGCGCAAGACGGAAGCCGAGGTGCTCGACATCATCGCCGCGACGGTTGCCCGCGCCCGCAACCTCGTCGAGGACGTGGAATGGTCGGCGATGGACGCGACCCGGACGCCGATCGATTATCTCTGCCGCTGCGTTGAGGCGGCGATCCGCGCTGGCGCAACCACGATCAACCTGCCCGACACGGTCGGTTACGCGACGCCCGATGAATACCGGGAGATGTTCCGCGCGGTGCGCGACCGTGTCCCGGATGCCGACAAGGCCGTGTTCTCGGTTCATTGCCACAACGATCTCGGGCTCGCGGTCGCCAATTCGCTGGCGGGGCTCGAGGGTGGCGCCCGCCAGATCGAATGCACGATCAACGGCATCGGCGAGCGGGCCGGCAATGCGGCGCTGGAGGAGGTCGTCATGGCCATCCGCACGCGTGGCGACGTGCTGCCCTACGAGACCGGCATCGACACGAAGCTCCTGACCCGCGCCTCGCGCACGGTCTCGGCCGCGACGTCGTTCCCGGTCCAGTACAACAAGGCGATTGTCGGGCGTAACGCTTTCGCCCACGAGAGCGGCATCCACCAGGACGGTATGCTGAAAAACCAGCAGACCTACGAGATCATGACGCCGGAATCGGTCGGCGTTCACAAGACCTCGCTCGTCATGGGCAAGCATTCGGGCCGCGCTGCCTTCAAGGACAAGCTGAAGCAGCTCGGCTACAATCTGGGCGACAACCAGATCGAGGACGCATTCGTCCGCTTCAAGGCGCTCGCTGACCGCAAGAAGCACGTCTATGACGAGGATATCGAGGCGCTGGTCGACGATAATGTCGCGACCGCCCACGACCGCGCCAAGCTCGTCTCGCTCTCGGTCATTGCCGGCACCCGTGGCCCGCAGCGCGCCACGATGAAGATCGACATCGAGGGCAAGGTCGTCACCGAGGAGGCCGAGGGCAACGGCCCGGTCGATGCGACCTTCAACTGCATCAAGGCAATCCTGCCCCACGAGGTGACGCTGGAACTCTATCAGGTCCATGCGGTCACGGCGGGCACCGATGCGCAGGCGGAAGTCTCGGTGCGACTGTCGCGCGACGGCCAGCTCGTCACCGGCCGCGGCGCCGATCCCGATACGCTCGTCGCCTCGGCCAAGGCCTATCTCGCGGCCCTTCTGGCGCGCGGCGACCGCATGCACGCCCAGCACGCGGCGGAGTAAGGCGCGCCGCAGCGCCCCCGACCAAAGGGCGACCCCGCCGCTTGATGCGCATCAATGCGGCGGGGCTCCCTGACACGACGATGCTCCTCACGAGAACAGGGTACTGACGGCTGGCCGGCGCCGGCTGTCGAGGCTGCCCGGCGGGGAGGGGCCATGCGCTATGCGATCCTGGCCGACATACATGCCAACCGCGAGGCGCTGACCGCCTGCCTCGACGACATCGCGCGCGTCGGGGTCGACCGCCTCGTGTTCCTCGGCGACATCGTCGGCTATGGCGCCGATCCCGCCGCCGTGCTCGACCGTGTCCGCGAGGAGGTCGACAAGGGCGCTCTCGCGGTTCAGGGCAATCACGATGCCGCCGTCAGGGGCGGTGGCGAGGACATGAACGGGACCGCACGGCGCGCCATCGACTGGACGCGCGAGCGGCTCGACATGTCCGCCCGCAAGTTCCTCGAGGATCTTCCCCTGACGCAGGCCGAAGGCGAGACGCTTTTCGTCCATGCCTGCGCCCGCTCGCCGGATAACTGGCTCTACATTACGTCCACGCGCGAAGCGCGCTTGAGCCTCGACGCGACGCCGGCCCGCATCACCATGGTCGGCCACGTGCATGTGCCGGCGATCTATCACGCGCCCGACCGTGCGCCGATCGAGAGCTTCGCGCCGCATATGGGGGTGGCCGTGCCGCTCCTGCGCCGCCGCAAATGGCTCGCGGTGCTGGGCGCCGTCGGCCAGCCGCGCGACGGCAACCCGGCCGCCTGCTGGGGGCTTCTCGACCTTGCCGCCAACAGTTTCACCTTCCAGCGCGTCGCCTACGACAATGCCGCCGCCGCCCGCAAGGTGCGGCAGGCCGGACTGCCGGAGAGCCTTGCCGCGCGGCTCGAACGAGGATTTTGACGATGGCCAGGGCGATCATCGAACAGGGCGCGCAAATCGATGGCTTCACCGTCGGCCCGCTCGTCCATCAGGGCGGCATGGCGCGGCTGTGGCGTGTAACGCGCGAGGGCGACGACCGGCCGATGGTGCTGAAGGCGCCGCTGATCCGCGAGGGCGACGATGCAACCAGCATCGTCGGCTTCGAGGTCGAGCAGATGATCCTGCCGACTTTGTCGGGTCCGCATGTCCCCGCCTTCGTCGCCGCCGGCGAGGTCGAGGAAGTTCCCTACATCGTCATGGAATATCTCGAGGGCACGTCGCTTCTCGACCGTTTCGCCCATGCGCCGCTGCCCATCGACGAGGTCGTGTCCATCGGCCTGCGCACGGCGACCGCCCTGCACGACCTTCATCGCCAGAAGGTGCTGCATCTCGATCTGAAGCCGTCGAACCTGATGCTGCGTCAGAGCGGCGAAATCGCCTTCATCGATTTCGGCCTGTCGCGTCACCTGCAATTGCCGGATCTCCTCAGCGAGGAATTCCGGCTGCCGCTGGGCACGGCGCCCTATATGGCGCCCGAGCAGGTGCTGGGCCGCCGCGACGAGCCGCGCAGCGACATCTTCGCACTCGGCGTGCTGCTCTATCACCTGACGACCGGCGAGCGGCCTTTCGGCAATCCGCAGCGCAAGTCCGGGCTCCGGCAGCGGCTGTGGCAGGAACCGACCCCGCCGCGCCAGCACCGGCCCGAGACGCCGCCCTGGCTTCAGGAGATCATCCTGCGCTGCCTCGAGGTGACGCCGAAGGCCCGCTATGCCACCGGCGCACAGCTGGCCTTCGAGATCAGCCATCCCGACCAGATCCGCCTGACGGAGCGGGCACAACGCCAGGCACGCTCCGGCTTCGGCGCGACGCTCCGGCGATGGTCGCGGCGCGGCGCGGTCAGTCGCGAGCTGATGGCCGCCCAGACGCCGGTCTCCTTGTCGAGCGCGCCGATCGTCGCCGTGGCCGTCGACCTGTCGCCCGGCATGGAGGATCTGCAGGAGCTTCTGCGCGTCACCGCACGGCGCATCCTCGAGACGCTGCCCGGCGCACGCCTCGCCTGCGTCAACGTGCTCAAGCAGCATCGCATTGCCATGGATTTCACCCTCGATTCGGAGGGCCGCAACGTGCATCTCCAGCGCCTCGCCGAGCTGAAGCACTGGGCCCGCCCTCTGGAGGAGGTCGCCGAGCGCGTCACATGGCACGTGCTGGAGGCCGTCGATCCGGCGGCTGCGATCATCGAATATGCCCAGACGAACCATGTCGACCACATCCTGATCGGGGCCCGCGCGAATTCCGCCTTGCGGCGCTATCTCGGGTCGGTTTCCGCTCAGGTCGTGGCCGAGGCGCCCTGTTCGGTCACCGTCGTGCGCGTTCCCCATTATGCCGACGCGAACGCCAGGCCCGCCGACACGGCCGCAAATGCGGGCCGTGCCGCCTGATCCACCGGCACTGCGCCCATCGCGCCGCGCAATTGGCTGGACAAGGGGGAATCCCTTTGCTAGACGCTGCCCCGCGACGCCGACGCCTTGGCGCCAGTGTCGCCGTGGGTGATTAGCTCAGTTGGTAGAGCAGCTGACTCTTAATCAGCGGGTCGTAGGTTCGAGCCCTACATCACCCACCATTCTTTCTCCTTCGGCAGAGTTGGGTTAGACGAGCGGCGTCCCTGCGCGGGAACGGCGGCCGAGGCGGCTGTCCCGTCCGCCGGCGGTTCCTTCACCCTGTATTCCGGCTGTCCGGGAGTTCTCCATGTCCGATGCTTTTCCGGTGGCCTCGCTCTTCGTGCCCGTTCCGCAGGATCGCGTTTCGGATGCGCCTGCGATCCTCGCCATCGGCGAGCCCATGGTCGAGTTCAACCAGACGAAGGCGGGAGAGCGCACCTATCTGCAGGGCTTTGGCGGGGACACATCGAACTTCGCCATTGCTGCGGCCCGCCAGGGCGCGCGCGCTGGCTATCTCACGGCGCTCGGCGACGACATCTACGGCGCCATGCTGCGCGATCTGTGGCGGGAGGAGGGGGTCGATGCCAGCCATGTCCGCACGAATCCCGACGCCTTCACGGGCATCTATTTCGTGAATCACGGGCCGCAGGGCCATGCCTTCAGCTTCTTTCGTGCAGGCTCTGCCGCCAGCCTCTATGCCCCGCGCGATCTGCCGCGCGAGACGATTGCGCAGGCGCGCGTGCTGCATCTCTCGGGCATCTCGCTCGCCATTTCGACGACCGCCTGCGACACCTGCTATGCGGCCATCGAGGCTGCGCGGGCAGCCGGCACGAAAGTGTCCTTCGACACCAATCTGCGCCGCAAGCTCTGGAGCCTCGACCGTGCCCGCGCCGTGATGACGGATGTCATCGGGCTCAGCGACATCTGCCTGCCGAGCTTCGACGACATCGTGGCTGTGACCGGCCTTACCGACCCCGATGCGCTCGTCGACCGTTGCCTGACTTTGGGCGCCAGGCTCGTCGCACTGAAGCTCGGCAGCGAGGGCGCCCTCGTTGCCGATGCAAGCCGGCGGGTGCGCATCGCTCCGCTTGCCTGCAAGCCGGTCGATGCGACGGGCGCGGGCGACACGTTCGGCGGCACATTCGTGGCGCGTCTGGTTGCGGGCGACGACATGGAAACGGCCGGCCGCTATGCCGCTGCCGCTGCCGGTCTGTCGACCGAGGGTTATGGCGCCGTCGCGCCGATCCCGCGCCCGGAAGCCGTGCGCGCCGCCATGGCATCGGGCCGCTCGCCCAACGCCTGAAGGCCGGATCCCCGCGCCGTTTGCGGCAGGAATGCAGCCGCATCGATCCCGTGAGCCATCGGTGAGCCGGAGCCCTGCTGCCGGGCAACAAATACGCCGACGACGCGCCAGTCACCCGCCCGCCGCTCGATGATCGGAGCCCCCGACTCGCCCGGCACCGCATCGCAGTTGCGAAAGGCGAGCCGGTAGCCCGAGCGTCCGGCAATCGTGCAACTGTCGCTGACGGTCAGGAGATGGGGGCGGTCACGCCGGTAGCCGGCCTTGACGACGGCCGGGCTCCCGTCAGGGAACGCCGCCACGGGGAGGGGAGCAATCTTCGCCGGCGCGGTTTCGGCCAGCCGCAGGAGTGCCCAGTCCTCAACCAGCGCCTCGCCCGATGCGGGCGGTTGGCCTCCCGCCCGTCCCGTCACGTAATCGGCCACCCGCGCGGTCCACAGGCTCTCGCCGCGCGCATAGCCGGCGCGGAAGAAGATGTCGGAAGCACCGATCCAGCGTCTTGTCCGCGGATCGAACAGGCAATGAGCAGCGGTCAGCACCATGCGCGGGCCGATCAGCACGCCGCTGCAATGCCGTCTGTCGGCGGGGCCGGCGACGACATTGACCCGACCGAGCGCCGAGGTGACCGCCGGGGGCAAGACAGGAGCAGTGTCCGCAAGTCCGGCTTGCGGCGCTGCGAGCAGGAACAGGATCGCGGCCGGAAGCTTGACCGGCATGCGCGATGCCGGACCACGGCGCTTCAGGATGACGCGTGCGGATGTCATCACCCATTATGGCCCGCAGGCCCC
>JBIPLL010000619.1:0-35228 GCA_044368425.1 Beijerinckiaceae bacterium | reverse complement strand
GTGTCCGAGCCTCGAGCCGTAGAGATTCGACCCTCCCCTCCCTCACCGCTGAAAATTCCAGGGGTGGGAGGGGTCGAGGGGGGCGCCCGAGGTGTCGCATCCCCGCAGGGTTCCGGTCTGCTCGAGCTCGGCCTTCGCGCCGTTGTGACACGGCTCGCAGAGCGGTTGCCAGTTGGTCGCCGCCCAGAAAAGCGTTTCGTCGCCGCGATGAGGGGTGACGTGATCGACGACCGATGCCGCCGTCACCCTGCCGAGCTGCTCGCAGAATACGCAGAGCGGGTGCGCTGCCAGGTATGCCCGGCGCGCCTCTCGCCACTTGCGACCGTACAAACGATCGCGCTGCTCTTCCCTTGACCACAGTCCAGGTTTCGATAGTTTCGTCATGCAAATGTACACATCAAGCGTTTTTCGCTGACCAAGCGTCCGCGACGGAAAGCGCGCCGTACATTGCCGTCCGGAAGCGACGCAGGAGCGTCTGGTATTGAGCCGGGCTCATCCGCAGGCGCCGAGCTCGTACTTCGTTAGGTTCGTCCCTCGGCGTGAGGTAGGTGACCTCGACGAGCTGCGCCCAGGTCCGCCGGTCACGGCAGAGATTGGTCACGCATCGCTCCACCACCTCCACGCCATTCGGCCAGTTTTCATCCGGCGCGTACCCGCCCGGCGAATTGATCCCGAGCACGATCTCGCGCAGGAGCTTCGTGCTGATTGACTCGCGCGGGTAGCCAAGCGCGCCGAGTCGATCTCGAGCGAACCTCGCCCATTGATACATTCGCCAATCGACGAACGCGGTCACGTCGGTCGCGTTTCTGGGTTTTCTCTCGTAGGCGTCGGCAGTCGCGGTGCTCACGGTTCAGATCCCCTGCGTGTCGTGAAGTTAGTCTCCGAGGTGTACGGTCGGATGACGACCTGGACCTTCCCGCCTGGGAAGACCGGACCGCGCACTACGCGCAGATCGTCGATGTTGCTGTCGTCCTCGATCACACCGGCCGCAACGACCGCATCGAGGAGCGCCTTCTGTAGGTTGTCGAGATCACGCCTACGTCGATCCGGCGGATGCGCCAGGAGCTCGACCTTCAGCAGTCCACCGATCCCCTCGACCGGAACCTCCTGCTCGCCGATCGCCTCGATCGCCGCCTTGCGATACGCGCGGCCTCGAGCGCCGATCACCATCCGGCCTCGAAAGTTCCGCCAGTAATGGTTCACCGACGGAGGCCAGGGAAGTGTGAACTCCAGATGGATCACTTCGGAATCTGACCGAACAGGCCCGGCCACGACGTCGCCGTGCTCAAGTGAAGACCCGGTAGACCGACATCGCGGCGGCTGCGAACGCGCCGATCCCGATGCCAAGCAGTGCGCCAGTGACTACCATGATTAGCGACACTTGCGCGATCGAAACAATCAGTTCCCAGGCTTTCATCGCTGCACCTCGTTAGTCTCGAATGCGGTGAGCGCGACGTGACCTTCCGCGATGAGAACATTCGCCAGGTCGCGCGCGGTCTGCTCGGCGCGCTCGCGCCTGTAGGTGCGCCAGTTCCACCACCACCGCAATTTCCCGACGGGGAGATACTGGACGTCCCATCCGTTGTTCACGCGGCTCACGCGGTCGAGCTGCTGCACGACGCGCACCCGAGCGATCGGGATGACGACGGTCTTGATCGCGGAGAACGGCCTCAAGCGGTCCTGCGTCATAAGCCGTTCAGAACGGGATGTCGTCGTTGAAGTCGTCAGCCGGGACGGAAGCCGGTGCCGGTGCCGGTGCCGCAGCGCGCTGCTGATCCTTCGGTTTCACCGAGAGCGAGAAGAACTTCTCGCCTGCGAGCTTCGAGCTTTCCTTGCCGGTCTTCAGCCATCCGGAGAGCCAGTATTCGACGCCCTCGATGTTGATCGAGCCCGAGTAGTCGGGGTGCGTGTCCTTCTCCTTGCGCTTGTTTTTCGCGAGCAGGCCGCTGTTGGTGTTGTCGTACTGGGGCATTGTCAATCCTCTTTCGGTTGTAACGGGATGCGGTATACGCGCTCGAAGAGCGCCTTCCAGGTTTCTGCGGGTTGTCCGGCGCGCTTGCCTGCGATCGAGAGCACCCGCTGTTGAGCGACTATCGCCGCTCGGATCTTTTCGCGCCGCTGCTCTGCTGTCGTGACGCCCGCATCCCAGTCGAGCGGGAGCCCGAGGCGTTGCGCCATCCAGGCCTCGTTCATCGCGTCGGCGATCCTCACTTGCCGATGCCCCCGATCAATCCGCGGACCGGGTTGTCGTGCGCGAGCTGCGGGAGTTCCTGGCGCGTCTCGGCGACGTCGGCGAGTTGGTCGTAGTGCGAGGCGAATCGCTTCTCAGTGAACGGGAGCGCGTCGACGCTCGACCAGGCGATCACCTTCCATCCGCCGAGCGCCTGGACGGTGCGCTCGACCTCCGGGATCGCAGGCCCGGTGTGATACGAGCCCGAGCGAACGTGCTGTAGCGCGATCGCCCAGGCCTCGCCCGGCGTCATGCGCTGCGCGCGCCTCAGCTGTTGGAAGTGCCAGGGGTTCGGGAAATACTCCTCGTGAAGCATCAGGTACTGCGCCGCGGCGCGAAACTCCTCGATCGACCAGGCGCTCATCGCCGAGTACCAAAGCTCGAGCGCTTCGGCCGTGAGTTTTCCGCCGGGTTTGATCTCGGCGAGCGAGACCAGGATGCGCGCCATTTCAGCGCGATCACCCGGCTGCATTGGCCTTCTCGAGCCACGCCTGGGCGGCGGCGACGTTGCTGTCCTGGGTCTTTTGCGCCTTCGACGGCGGGATCGGCCAGGGCTGCGACCAGGGACGATCGCGATCGCCGAAGAACCTCGCCGGGTTGAGGACCATGCGGTTAGTCGCCTGGACGTGTCCGGCGTATCGCTCGACGCCTGCGCGGATGTCCTCCCAGGTCGCGCCCTGCTCGAGGTGCCTGCGGATGTGGTGCTCTGCGCTGATCCAGTCCGTGCGGCCCGCGTGTGGCGGGTAGATCGCCTTCAGCGCCTCAAATTCCCGGCGCTCGTCGCCTTCCGCGCGCGCGAGTTTGGCTACCTCGAGCGAAGAGATTACGCATGAGGTATCAGTTAGGGTTGGAGATATAGTCTGGAGTCTGGAGTCTGGAGTCTGGATAGGTGAGGCGTTCGTTAGACGATTCGTCGCACGACTCGTGCTACGGTTCGTGCTGCTGTCGTCCCCGGCTCGTGCCGCCTTTCGTCTGGCCTCTCGTTCCTCGGCGATGCGCCGGTTCGTGTCACGCTGCTCGTCTGCCTTCGCGATCTCGAGGAGCGCCCTCGCGTTCGTCCACCCCTCCCCCTCGAGCTGCCAGAACTCCCCGAGGACGCGCTTGACCGCATCGCGGTCGGCCTTCGAGACCGCCCCGACGATCCGGCAGAGCTGCGTCATGTCGGTCGGCAGAGGCCTCTCGGTCGCGTAGTGGTGATCGAGGAGCGATCGGTACGCCCCGCGCTCGGTGAGCGACAGGTGCCCCGTGTCGCGTTGGAAGTCGCCGATGTAATGCTTGTAGAAGTTCACGCCGCCTCCCCCGCTGGGTTGGTACGTCGTCTCCCCCTGGAGTCGCGGATCACGCTCCAGTCGACGTCCGGCCGCAGCTCCTCGACCGTGACGATCCCGTTGCTCTCCCGCTCGATGTTGATTGCGAGGGATTCCGCCGCCTGTTTGTAGCCGTAGCTGACGTTCCGCAGATGACCGCCCGTCGTGCCGCAGCGCTCTGCGAAACGGTCGCGCTGACGGAGGGACATGGTTTGAAGGAACTCTTTCAGTGTCATATCGCGGAGATAGTACCAAAATGGAGCATATGTGCAATACCACACGGTAATTCACCATTAGGTGCATTTTTGCTATTCAATCTGTCACACTGTCAGTCGTGGACACTCAAGACATCAGGCGCGAGCGACTGCGGCGGCTTATCGAGGATGAGTACGGCGGCAATGTGTCTCGTTTTGCACAGCTCATCCAAAAGTCCCAAAGTCAGCTCTCGAGCACCCTCCTCGGCCGCAAAGGGTTCGGCGAGCGCCTTGCGCGTCAGATCGAGGCTGCGGTAGGCCTTTCAGCCGGTTGGTTAGATCGCCCACTCGATAGCGGGCCTAGCGAGGCGGATGCTCCCGATGGTTTTGTTGCTGTACGTCGCGTACGGATGAAGCTGTCGGCCGGGGTGATTGGTTGGGCGGTCGAATGCCACGCGGACGACGCGCCGCCCTTGTTCTTCCGGCGTGAATGGTTCGAGAAGCGCGGATTCCGACCTGATCAGCTCGTCGCGCTGAAGGTCCAGGGCGCTTCGATGGAGCCCGGTCTTTATGACGGCGACACGATCGTCGTGAATCGCGCCGATACCCAGTTAGCCGACGGCGAAGTGTGCGCCGTGAATTACGAAGGCGAGTTGGTGATCAAGCGTCTCCGACGCGACGCCGGGGAATGGTTCCTGGCATCCGATAACCCAGACAAGCGCCGCTACGGCGACAAGCGCTGCGGCGACGGCGTCGAGATTATTGGTCGCGTCGTCTACAAGAATTCCGAACAGATCTAGTCCGGGCAGGCGCCCGCTGCAATAACCTTTTGGTATTTCAGTACCTCCGGCTGTTGACTTAATTAGTACCTGTCGGTAATACTCCTTCCGAAGCCGCATCCCGCGGCGAGTCATTCGGGAGGTTTCATGGACACCGCAATAGACGGAATTCTGCTCGTTTCGGCGGTTTTTACCGCTTTCGGCGTACTTGCCATTCTTGCCGCGGTCTTCGAGTACGTCCTCGATCTGATCGCGCTCCGCCGACGTAATCGCCGCAGCCGCGAGCGTCTGCCAGATCCCAATCCCCGCACGGTTGTCCGTCGTGCCGGATGGAACGTCCCGCTGTGACCATCGAAAAAGTCGACCCTCGAGATCATCGCGCATGGTTCGAGTTTGCCCGAGCTATCGAGCGCGACAGCCTTCCCGATCGCATCGTCCTCGAGCTCGATCGCGACATCACGATCGGCGAGCTGCTCCAGGCGCTCACGCCTGCCGGGTTCGTAATCTCGAACGCCCGCTCCGGGATTCTTCTCATCCACCGAAAGCCCGCTATGCAGGAGGCCGCATGATGGAACAGCGATCCGCTGAATGGTTCGCCGCGCGTCTTGGATGCGCGACCGCGTCGAAGTTTCGCGCCGTGATCTCGAAGCTGAAGTCCGGCAAGCCCGCCCAGGCTCGCATCGACTACGCGATCGAGCTCGTGACCGAGCGCTTGAGCGGTCAGCCGACTCCGCACTTCACGACGGCCGGGATGCAATGGGGAATCGACCAGGAGCCCGGCGCGCGCATCGAGTACGAATTCAAGCGAAGCGTCGAGGTGCTCGAGACCGGGTTCATGCGTCACCCGTCGCTGATGACCGGCGCCTCGCCCGACGGTCTCGTCGGCGACGAAGGCCTGATCGAGATTAAGTGTCCCTCAAGCACTACCCACATCGAGACCTGGTTGTACGGGATGCCCGGCGACCACATCGCCCAGGTGCAAGGTCAGCTCTGGATCACCGGCCGCGCCTATTGCGACTTCGTGTCGTTCGATCCGCGGATGCCGAAAGAGCTCGCGCTCTACGTTCAGCGCGTCGAGCGCGACGACATCTTTATCGCGAACCTCGACTCGGAGGTTCGACAGTTTCTCGCCGAGGTCGACGACCTCGAGCGTCAATTAAGGGAGAAAGCAGCATGAGTACAGCGATCCAAGCCGTCAGCGTGACGGACATCGAGAAGATGGCGACCGCGATTGCGAAGTCCGGCCTCTTTGGAATGCGGACGCCCGACCAGGCGATGAGTTTGATGCTGATTGCCCAGGCGGAAGGTCTGCACCCGGCGATCGCCGCGCGCGACTACCACATCATCCAGGGACGGCCCTCGCTGAAGAGCGACGCCCTGCTCGCTCGTTTTCAAGCGAACTGCGGGAAGATCGAATGGACCGAGTACACCGACCAGGCGGTCGCCGCGAAGGTGTCGCACCCGGCCGGAGGCGTCGTCGAGATCCGATGGACGTTCCAGATGGCCGAACGCGCCGGGCTCACGAAGAACCCGACCTGGCGTCAGTACCCGCGGCAGATGCTCCGCGCGCGAGTGATCTCCGAAGGCGTCCGCGCCGTGTTCCCAGGGGTCGCGGTTGGCGTCTACACCTCCGAAGAGATCCAGGACATGACGATTGCGAGCTCGAGCGCGACGGTCGTCGCTGCGGAGCCGCAGCTCGCCGATCCCGTCGCCCTGGTTCGGGAGGCGCCGGATCTCGAGGCGCTGAAGACGCGGTTCCGCGATTCGGTCGTGCTCGCCAGGAAGTCGAAGGATCGCGAACAGGAGGCCGCGCTGAATGCCGCGAAGGATGCCAGGAAGGCGGAGCTCGAGGCGATTGTCGTTGAGCCCGAGGAGGTTGCAGCATGAGCACCGAAGCTCTCGAGAACCTGGTGAAGGTGGCCGACGTTGCGAGCTCTCGGCAGCTCGTCTCGGACGTCGTTCGCGCCGCTTATGCGCTCGGCAAGTTCGACGCGGTCATCGAGCAGACGCTCGCCGAGGTCAATGCGCGCCGCCGCGAGCTTGATCGTGGTCGGGAGGTGCTCTCGTGAGCCGCTCCCAGACTGATCAGATCCGCTCCGCTTTGCTGTCTGGCCTCGAGCTGACACCGCTCGACGCGCTCGAGAGGTTCGGATGTTTCCGCCTCGCCGCTCGAGTAGCGGATCTTCGCGCCGAAGGCCTCGACATCGAGACCGTCACCGAGACCAGGAACGGGAAAAAGTTCGCGCGCTATCGCGTCGCGCAGCCGGTCCTGCCGGGCTTCGAGCTCGCAATGTAATCATCGACGATGCGCGCGTTCCTCCCTACGGAGCCCGGCCCCGTCGCGCAAGCCGGAACCTATATGTCAGTATTTTATTCAGCGATGTGCGACCTCGAGATCGTCGGTCACGTTTCAGCCATCCCAGACGCGAGCGAGCTCTCCCAGGCGCTTGCTGCTCGAGTGAAGCTCCTTGTCGAGGAGCGCGACGAGTTGAAGAGGACCGCCGGAGAGCTACAGAAAAAGCTGCTTTCGTTACAGCTCGGGATCGCCGAGGACAAGCTCGACGCCTATGTCGAGATCGTCGAGAAGGCCGCATGAATCCAGCGCTCCGAGAGCTTGTTGAGCTGCTCGCCCGAGCCGCCTACCAGGCGCTCCGGGACGCGCCGCCGCCCTCCCAGGACGCCGAGAAGTTGATAGAGCACCGCCCCGCAGCATAAGGTGACGTTATGCGCGCCATCATTTACGCCCGATATTCGACCGAGCACCAGACGGAATCAACGATCGTCGATCAGCTTCGGCGGTGCCGCGACTACGCGAAAAATCACGAGCTAAAGGTCGTCGCGGAATACACCGACGAGGGGATCTCCGGCGCTGCGATCGGGAACAGGCCCGGTGTCCAGAGGGCGCTCGCCGAGCTCAAGTCAGGTGACCTCCTCCTGGTCGTCGACACGACCCGGCTGTCAAGATCGCAGGATCTTGCGCCGTTGCTGACCAGGTTGCGTCACCGAGGTATCCGCGTCGTCGGCGTCCTGGACGGGTTCGACTCGGACAGCCGGACGGCTCGGATGCAGGCGGGTCTCTCTGGAATTATGAGCGAGGAGTTCCGCGCGCAGATTGCATCGCGGACGCATTCTGCGCTCGATATGAGGGCTCGCCTGGGAAAGGCGACCGGCGGGAAGTGTTACGGATACTCGAAGGCGGGAGAGATCATCGAAATGGAGGCCGCGATTGTGCGCGAGGTGTTTGAGCGCGCAGCTCGAGGCGAGTCGATGAAGGCGATCGTCGTCGACTTGAATCGACGCGGAGTGCCGTCGCCCGGCTCGACCTGGGAGCGAAAGACTCGCCGGTCGGACGGGTTGTGGCTTGTGTCCGGCGTTCACTCGATGCTTGCGAACGATCGCTATATCGGCCGGGTCGTGTGGAATCGCTCGATTTGGAGGCGAGATCCGGACAGCGGAAAGCGTCAGCGCGTTGAGCGTCCGGAGTCGGAATGGATCGTCACGGATGGCCCTGCGATCGTCGAGCTCGAGGCCTGGGAGAAGGTGCGCGCCCTGGCACAGCCGAGAAAGTTTCACGGCGGGACGAGGGGCCGCGGCCCGAAGTACGTCCTCTCCGGGATTCTGGTCTGCGGGGAATGCGGCGGGAAGCTTGTTGCGACCGGCGCGAACGGCAGTCGGTACTATTGCGGAACGCGGCACCAGGGAGGCGACGCGGCCTGCTCGAACTCGGTCGGCGCGAGGCGGGACGTAGCGGAGGAGAAGCTGCTCGAGCCGATCTCGTCACAGCTCCTCTCGAATGAGGCGGTCGAGTTGGCCGTCCAGATGATCCGGCAATGGCGACGAGATGAGCGCACCGAGTCGACGCGCCCGGCGGAGCTCGAGGAGCTCGATCGCCGGATTGCCCGGCTCGAGGCCCAGGTCGCCCAGGGTGCGCTCGACCGGGAAGACATTGCGCCCTCGGTCGCCGCGCTCATTGAGCGTCGTCGGTCGCTCCTGGCGAGCTCCTGGCGGAAGGCGGGCGCCAGGTCGAACATCGACCAGGGAGCCGCGGAGGACGCCTATCGGAAGGCGGTCGCCAATATGCGGGAGGCTTTACAGGGACCGGCGGGTCGAGCTCGAGCGGCCGTTCACGCGCTTCTGGGGGACGTCATTTGTCGCCCGGAGGGGTCCATTCTTGTTGCTGAATTGCAACTAAACACCTCGCCGCTGCTGTCTGCGGCGGGTGTTTCACTGAATGGTAGCGGGGGCCCGCTCCCGATTTATGAAATAGTACCACTTGTGAAAGGCGGACCGGCGCTATTTGCGAATAGGCTCGCTGCCTAGCCTACAGCTCGCCAGGGAGCGCACAGAGCGGAGCTTGAGGTTCGCCTCCCCGAGGCACTCGGTCGCGTCTATGTACGCTCTGGCGAGGTCTCCGTTCGTTTTAAGCGATCGCTCCGGGACGATACATTCCGCGGTCAGGAAGTCAGGGATCGGAGGACAGGTTTCGACGATCACCGAGCGACTGGCGCACCCCGTCAGGAATAGGAGCGAGAGCCCAATCGCGGCTCGCCGGGTCGGTTGTCGTGGCATTGGCTAGATCCTCTCGTTTGCGGTTGGCCTGGCGCCGAGCTGCTGTCAGGTCGCGCTCGAGGCCTGTCAGGACGAGCTGCTGTTCGGCGAGCGCCTCGGCGAATCGTTCGCCCGCCTCCGCCGTTGTCGCCTCCCACCGGACCCGCTCGGCCTCGACACCGTTCCCATAGGCCCATCTGTAGGAGCCGACCAGGAGCGCCAGGATCGCCAGGACGGCGACCAGGTGCGGGAGGTATCGCAGGAGCCAGGGAGGGATCATTCGCGCGGGTCTCGGCCGGTGAGCCAGGTGATGTACCAGATCGCCTTCCCGGCCTCCTGCTCCGGCGCGTCCTTCTTGCCGAGGCGCCAGAGGTAGGCCATCGCGGAGCCCTTAACGTAGCCCCGGAACTCCTCCGGCGTCAGAGCTGCGCGCAGCGCGTCGATGCACTCGATGTCGCCCTGGTAGTGGCTCGGATTAATCGCGTCCTTCATGCGGCCCTCGATATGCTGATCCATTCGGTCTTTGACGCGGTCGTGCCGCGCTGAACGTAGACCGGCATCCGGAACGTGATTCCGTGCTGCGGGTGCGTGATCCAGAGCGCCTGTTGAGCGGGCTCATAGTCGAAGTTGCCTGCGTCGGCATACTCGTCGTATCCCTTGAGCGAGCCGTTCACGATGAAGCGATTCATGTGAATGTATTGATGCCAATGGCCGAGGAGCATCACGTCGAAGCTCTTGTCGGTCTGGACGTTGCGCGCGCGCTTCTTTTTGTCGCCGCGCGAGATCGGACCGAGCGCACCGATCATGCCGTCGCCGCCGCGGAACTGGTCGCCGTGCGTAAGGAGATACCGCGTCCCGAAGATCTTGTAGTAGGCGTCGGGCCCTTCCGGAATCAGGAACGTCACGCGGCGATCGGCCTCGAAGACCTTCGCGAGCATCTGATACAAAAGCCAGTCGAAGTTCGTGTGGTTGCGCCGCTTCGCTCGAGGCTTGCGGCTCGTGCGGCCGTGGTTGCCGGTGACGCAGGGAACGAACACCGCGCCGAACTCGTCCGCCAGGGTGCGAACGCACCAGGACAAAACACCGACGAGCTCGATCAGCGCGGGCATCGTCGGCATTTCGTTCGTTTCGGATAGCTCCTCGTGAATGTCGCCGGAGAGCATATCGCCGCCCAGGATCAAGACACACCCCGGATACTTGCCGCCCTGGATGTGCTTCCGCAGGAGCTCGATCGCGACCGTGATAAAGGTGCGCGCTCGATCCTTGGCGATCTCGACGTTGTACTCGTTCACGCCTCCGATCTCGGCCGGTCGGACGACCTCGCCGAAGTGCCAGTCGCTCGCGAACAGCGTCGGGACGCCTGCGAAGTCGGAGACCGCCCTTGAGGGTTTGGTCATCCAGGACGGAGGGTCGACCGAGGCGCGCGAGAGCTTAAAGATCTCGTCGCGAACGACCGCGTCATTCAGCATCTTGCCCTCGAGCTCCTTTATGTGAGCTCGAGCTGCGCGAAGCTGCTCGTCGACGGTTTGCGGACGTTGCTCCGCTCCCTCGATGCGGTCGACGTGCAGACGAATCGTCCCGGCGTTGACACCGAGCGCGAGGGCCGTCTGTCGCAAGTTGCGACCGTGTTTAATCCAAGCTGCGTGAACAGCCGCCGAGTCTAGGTTTTTTTTTGCAGTTGTCATTCTGTTTTAAACGTCACAAGCGCCTGCATTAGGAGCGCACCGAGGTTGTCAACAAACACCTCGTCGTGCGACAGCTCGTGATTCATCATGTCTAGGAGTGCGTGACAGAGCTCGTGACAGAAGGTTGCCTGGAGCTGTGTCTCGATCGGATCTGCAATAAGGTCGATGCGAAGCTTGTCGGGCATCCACATTCCGACGACGTTTTTTCCGTGGCGCCACTTCGAGCGCGGGATGACGCGGACCTTGATAGTGTGTGCAAGGAGTTGAAACTCTTTCGGGATGCCGCTTGACACCGGATCACCGATGCGGGAGCGGGCTCGTCGTGATTGCTCGCAGCGCGAGATTCACAATCGAGCCGAGAAGCAGAATCCCTGCGGCGACTTCCGAGCCGAATAGCGTTGTCAGATGAGCGCCGGAGAGCTCGAGGCCACCCAGGACAGCGAGCAGGACGTTGATCCATACCGTCCGCGAGCGCAGAGCGCCTCGCAGCCAATTACGCAACGAGATCGGTAACTCTTCCGTCATGTGCGGTTCTCCGTAGTAGGTTGGCGAGCGCCGCGCAACAGCTCGAGCGCTTCGCTCGGATGTCCGCGGCGTGATAGATGAACTCCGGCTCGAGGATCAGCGACGTGCAGCGCGTCGCCTTGAGGAAGTAGAGCGGCCCCTTCGACTTGTCGGCCTGGTAGAAGCCAGGCTTCACCCCTCGATCAGGGGCGAAAAACTGCGCGAGAATTGCCTGAATCGGCCGCGCGGCCAGTAGCCCGGTCGTGCTGCCTGGCGAATAAAGCGACTCGCTGCCCTGCCCGCGGTTGCCGGGTCCGGCGTTGAAGTGAATCTCAAGCGCAAGATCCGAGAGGCTCGCTTGAGCATTGATCCAACGGACCTTCGCGCCGAGCTCGCCGGTCGGGACGACCCTTGCCCCCGGTATTAGCCGCGCGAGCTCCGTCACCCAGGCCTGCGCCTCGGTATGCTCGACAAAGCCCTGCCAGGCCGCGCCAGGCGCGCGCGGGTAATGTCCGGCCGATAGGAAAAGCATCAGCGACGAACGAGAGCTCGATCGAGCTTGTCCTCGATCGACTTGAGACGCTCCGTCTGGTTGGCTAGCTGCGACTCGATGACCGCGATGCGCCGATCGGCCTCCGGTTGGATTTTTATCTGCTCGACGCTATCGAGGCGCTTTGTCATGTTTTCGAGGCGCTCGGTCATCTGCCCGCCCCAATAGACGAGCGCGATTACAAGGGAAATATCGACCAGGAGCGAACCCGGCGGGACCTTGAGCTTTGTTGCATCGAACATCGACTTATTCCTCAATACTCACGATTGCGACCCTCTGGCTGTTGTTGCCAGTTCCAAATTGAGTTGAGCGCGCGGTGATCGCGGCGCGATAGGTGCGATCGGCGAGGCTTGCGTCGGCGTCGGTATAGGTCGCGGAGCCGCTCATCGCCTGCGTCCAGAAGCGGGCATAGGTGCCGCCCGGATACGGTTCGCTGTCGGTCTCGTAGGACCAGGTCCCGGTAACGTTGAGCGTCGCGACTTCGGTCTCCGAGCCGCTGCCGATCTTTCGGTAGAGCTTGACCGTCGCGGAGATTGAGCCGCTCGCGCTTCCGGTCGAGGAGCCCTGGAACTGCGTCCAGTTGCCGTTATAGGCATAGGAAACCGTGACGACCTTCGAGTCGCCGTTCGTGCCGAAGGGTCCGACGGTGATCTGCGCGGATGCCGAGAGATCGCTCGTCTCGCCGCGGTTCGTGAGCGTTCCCGCCGAGAGCGTTCCGCCGAAATAGGCGGAGCCGTCGGTCTTGAGGTAGTAGGTCGCGTTCGCTTCTGTGCAGCTCGCGAGGCTTGCGAAATAGGGCCCGTACCATTCGATGAACTGGCTCGAGCTGCCGAAAGGAGCCCCGGTCACTTTCATAAACGAGCCGGTCGTCGTGATCGTGCGCCCGTTCGTGACGTCGACTCGGAAGCTGTCGGCGGCGTTTCGGATCGTGCCTGCGGTGAGCGTGCCAATGCTCGCGGTGATGCTCGAGAGATCGGTGACGGAGATCTTCGCGGCCGTAACCGAGCCCGCAGAGATCTTGTCGGCCGTGACGGCATTGGCGGCGATGTTGGTCGCGGTGATCGCGTTCGCGGCGATCTTGTCGCCCGTGATCGTCGAGGCGGTTATCTTTTCCGCGGTCACCGCTCCGGCGGCGAGCTTGGCCGTTTCGACCGCGCCCGCAGAGATCTTTGCGGCGGTAATCGCATTAGCGGCGATCTCGTTCGCGGTGACCGCATCCGCCGCAATTTTTCCGGCAACAACAGCCCCGGCTGCGATTTCCGACGCGGTGATAGCTCCGGCGGCAATGTTGCCCGCGGTAATGGTGTCCGCAGCGATCTGGCTTGCGGTAACGGCTCCGGCCGCAATTTTCGCCGTGCTGATCGCGCCGTCGGTGATCTGCGTTCCGACGATCTGCCCGGTGACCTTCGCGGCCGAGATGGCGGCGAGCTGCGCGTCGGTGAGCTGCCCTGATACTTTAGCTGCGGCGACCGCCTGGATCTGCGCGTCGGTAAGCTGTCCGGTAACCTTGGCCGCTGCAAGTGCGGAGAGTTGTGCGTCGGCGAGCTGCCCGGAGATGTCGACCGCAGGGACCGCCGTCGTCCAAGCGGAGCCGGTGTAGCGGTAGAGCTTCGAGTCCGTCGTCAGGAATACCATCCGCCCGGCGAATAGGTTCGTCGAGGGGAGCGAGCTGACGATTTCGTAGCCGATCTTGTTTTTCGAGACGGAAAAGGTCGCGGTGTAGGTGACACCGTTGTAGACCGCCGACAGCGTGAGAGTGCCGACGTCGACCGAGAGCGCGGTGATGCGGTAGTAGCCCTTCGCCTCGCCGGATACCGGCGAGTTTGTCGCCGTGTTGATCGTGCCGGTGACGCCTGCGCCCGCGCTCGCAGAAAGCGTTGCCGAGGCGGTGACATCGGTCGCCCCCTGGTAGACCTTCAGCGTACCGTCAGCGCCCGAGAAGTCGGGCACCGTGCCGTCGGCGAAAGCGTTCACCTGGAACGAGCTCTTCGAGAGCTGAATGTTTACCGCGTCGACACCGTTGTTCCCGTTCGTGCCGTTCGTGCCGTTCGTGCCGTTAGTCCCGTTCGAGCCCGCGTTGCCCTGGCGCGCCTTCGTGACAGAGAACACCTTGTCGATCGAGTAGCTCCCGGCGTAAGTCGCGCGAAAGGCGACCGAGCCGGTGTCGGCGGACATTGCGGTAACCGAGTAAGCGCCGCTCGAGGCGTTGATCGAGGCGGTGACGTTTGTCTGCCCCAGGATCGAGAACGCGCAGGAGCTCGTGACGTCGGTCGTGCCGACGAAGACCTTGAAGTCGCCGACTGCGGTCGCGAATGAGCTGACAGTCCCGGCGGAGTCTGCCGGTACGGTGACCGCTTCGTTCGTGAGGTAACCGATCAGGGTCGGCGGTTTAGCAGCGACGGACACCGAGCTCGTCGTCGTTGCGGGATACCAGTCCGAGCGGACGCGCGCGCGGCGAGTCCTGATCCAGTAGTAGCGCGCGGAGGTGTCGTTCGTGACGTGCTGAAAGTCGGACGCGCGGCCGTCGAAGATCTTCGTCGAGGTGCCGCGATCGTTTACGGTCGAGGCGAAAAGCTCGATCGAGTCGTAGGACGCGGGATCGTTCGGGAGCGTCCAGGCGATAAGCGCGAAGCCATCCTGGGCGCTTGCGGTGAGCGAGCTGATCGCGGGAGGCTTGCTGTCCTGGTCGGCGGTTGCGGTCTCCGGTGCCGGAACGTACTGCATTCGCAGAGCCGAGCCCGCAAGTGATCGACTGGAGATAACAGCCGGATCGGAATAGCCCGCCCATGGGTCTTCGTTATCGCTGTAGCGATGAAATTCTTTCGTATTGTCGAGAAAGGTTTCAGCCGGAGGTGTAGGCACCTCGCCGGTAGTGGCTACGAATCGGTTTGTCAGGTCCGGCGGCGAGACGTTTGATCCGTCGAGCAGCAACAGGAATGCTCCTGGCCCCCCTGCCCCGCCGGTGCCGGGAAAGTAGCTGTTATCGCCGAACTTGCGGACCGTCGTGACGATCGAGCTGTTGCCGGAGAGGTTGATCGAAGCCGAGGCGCCGACCGAGAAGCCGCGGGAGACGGTGATCAGTCCTGCGCCGCCGTTTGCACCCGAGCCGCCGCTTGCGCGGAAGAATGAGCCGCCGCTCGAGGTGATCTTGCCGCCAGGCGCTCCGCCGGTGCCGCGCAGATCTGTCGGGAGCCCCTTCAGCAAATTCCCGTCGACGGCGAGCTCGAGGTACGGAAAGCTCGCGTGTTTGCTTTGGGTGACGGGAACGGAAACAGTGATGAGCCGCGCGTTGCCCTCGGTAAAATCCGAGCCGCCTGCAATGCCGTCCCACCCGCGCGAATTGCCGACGAATCCGGGATTTCCGGCCTGGACCGTGAGGTTGGCGGTGTCGACAACACCCGGAAGCCCAGTGCCGACGCCATTGATCGCGCCGTTGATCGTCAAGTAGCCCTTCACGCGGAGCTGCACGTTGCCACTAATGTTTAACGTGCAACCTTGCGGGATTGTGAGGTCGCCGTTGTGATACCAGATCGAGCCCGAGGCGGTGATGTCGCTGCCGCCTGCGAGCGCATAGGTGCCGGTTGCCATGACGCCCGCGGTAATCGTTGCGACGCTTGAGAGCGCCGTTCCGGTTGCGGTGTAGAAGGCGTCCGGGAGCGCGGTCGTCGCCGTCGTCGGCGAGAGCGCGGAGGCCGCGGACGTCGAGCCGAAGAGCTCGAGCTGCACCTGGCCGGTGCGGTGATTGACGGAAAGATTCTGGATCTCGAACGCGCGGTCGATGCTCGAGCCGGTCCCGGCAAAGTCGCGGACGCTTGCATACTTGACGCGGACGACATCGCCGATTTCAAGCTTGTTTAGCGAATGGACAACGGTGACAGACATCCGCTCCGGCGGCGAGGAGTAGCGATCGCGCAAGGAGTCGACGATCTGATAGATCAGCGAGTCGGTCGCGCGCCCACCGTATAGCCCCTTGAATTTGAGATCGAGCGGATCTGCGCGTCCGTGGATGGCGACAGACGTCGCGTCGATGAGCGAGGTCGTGCGGGAGTAGTCAGAGCCGGTCCAGTTCCAGGAGATGCGGAAGACGTTGTGAACGTCCTCCATGTCGTGCGTGAGTTCGCCGATCTGTATCGAGTTTGATTCGTCGAGGGTTGCGACGGTTGCCGAGTCGGAAAGAACGCGCGAGGCTCGCTTGAGTCCCAGAGCGCCGTCGGCGTACACCGGCATGAACACGCCGAGGAGGCGACAGATCTCCTCTTCTAGAAACTTCTTGCCGTCGGTTTTCTTTAGCCCCTCAAATCGAACGACGACACCACCGTTCGCACCGTCCCACATATCCGAGCCGATGCCGGTGAAGTCCGCCAGGCGGACAAGCGTCGAGCTGATCCCGAGGCTCCAAGTCGACGGGAGCGAGGCGGAGTCGCCGTAGAGCGTGCCGGTCAGGATGGCATACGCGAGCTTGACGGCCGGGAGCTCGAGGTAGACGTGCTCCGTCACCTTCTCGCGACGCGCGGCCGGTGTTGCGGCGTCGACGTCGTACTTGCTCGCGATCGTTCCCAGGACGCCACGAGTGCATCCAGTGAAGGTCGTCGAGGTCTTGGAGGTGTAGCGTATTACCTCGTCTCGGATCTTGATGTAGCCGACGGTCGAGTTTGCTGCGTCCGAGTAGCTCGAGCCGTGATAGACGGTCAAGAAGCCCGTCGTCGATGTCACATAGACGGTTGTGTCCGTTGCGCTTAAAGACTGCGCGAGGGTCGTTTCTGCGAGGTCGAAGATGTCCTGTTTTGCAAAGCGCTGAACATCCGCGCAGGAGATCGAATAGCGCCCGCGGTCGTAGATCGCCTGCGTGACCTGTTGCGTCCCGACCATGACGAAGTCGTTAAAGGATAGCCCGGCGTAGCCGAGGTAGAACCTGACCTGGCGCTTACGGAGGCCGACGTCATCGTTCAGCCGCTCGCGGATCTCGGTCGTAAAGTCTGCGCCGACGTCGACGACGGAGAACGACGCGGAGCCGATCTCGCTTCGACCCTCGATCGGGTTCAATCGCTGCGAGACGATTGACGGCTCCTGGAGCGATCCTTGCAGGACGGTCCCCGGCACGTCGGCGATGCCGCTGTGCGAGGTGATGTAGATCGAATCGACCGGGTACTCGATCTTGACTACAAACCGCGGCTCCTTGACCGAGGAGGTATTCAGTACGTCGAAGACTGCGCCGTCGGTACGCATCAGGCCTCCTCGAGGTCAAACGTGACGCGCATCGCGTCCTCGCTCGGCGAGCTGCCGGTACCGTCCAGGCGGTCGAGGGTGTAGGTCGGCTGCACCCGGCGAGCGGAATAGGTCGTCCCCAGGGCGGAAACGGTGCCATACGGGGAGAACGTGAAGCTCTCCTGGGCCTCGCATGAGTGCAGAAACTCGAGGAGCGCGGAGAGCTCGCTCGAGCTCTTGACCAGGGCAGACACCGACCAGGTCGTCTTCCCGAAAAAGTACAGCGTCTCGGTCTTGTCCGAGAGCGTTCGCTGTATTTCGGAGCCAACCTTACGGCCGATCGTGAGCCCCGCCTCGACGACGCGAAGGTCGAGCGAATACTGCGAGCCGGACGTATGCCCGGCGATAACTGAACGCTTTGCGATGTAGACGACTGCGGTCATGGCCCCCCCGAGATCAGTCCGGCCTGTCTGCTGTTGCCGTTAATGAATACAACGTCTCGACCGTTGATCGCCTCCGAGAGTTGACCGATCAGCCAGTCGGCCGTCTCGCGGCTCGAGAAGACGCTGCCCTGGATGACCACCTGGGCGATCTTTGCCTGCGGCTCCTGCGCCTGCTGCGCGTTGCCTGCGGGAACGGCTCGACTTGCAGCGCTTGTCGTGCCGCCCGAGAGACCGCTTTGAGTCACGCTTCCGGAGCCGCCGGGGTTCGTTGATTTAATCTTCGCGATCTGAATAGCGCCTGCGACGGCTACCTTTGCGGCGGCGGCGAGGTTGGCAGGGAACGGAAGCTTCAGCGCCTCGGTCACGCCCTGCGCCGTATTGATGATTGCGTTCGCGATAGCAAAGCCCTGCTGAACCTTGAAGAACTTCGTGCCTGCGCCGCCGAGGGCGGAGAACATCTCGCCCGCCAGGTCGATGATCGAGGAGTTCTTGATCGCCTCAAAGTCGAGCTGTTGTAGGCCGAACGCGCTCTGGATTTCAGATTGCAAATACTGAAAATCGGTCGCGACCTGGATGCGTTGCGCCGTTGCGTTCGCGTCAATACCGGCGAGGATGGTCGCGTGATTCATTGACAGGAGTTCGAGGTTTGAGAAGTGCAGCGCGGTCAGGTCGTACTCGCGCTTGAAGTTCTTCTCACGGTCGGCCTGATCGCGCGCGCGGATCTCGGCCGGGGTAAGCTCACGCTTGCCTTTCTTGCCGCTACCGGCGCTGCCCGCCAGGTCTGGGATCTGCGGCTCCGGAATGCTGATCGGAATGTCGACCATCCCGGAATCAAGCTGCGCCTTCATCTTTAGAAGATCAATTTCTCGGCCTACGTTCGCGATCGCCTGCTCGAGCGCGCGCGGCCCCATGATCAGCTTTCCGTTTTCAACGTAGCCGAGGTTCAGAAAGAACGGGATCGAGTTGCGCGACTCGCGAAGAATTTCGAGCTTGCGCTCGAGCCGCTCGAGCTCCCCTCCTCCGCCGACCAGGATGCGGAGCGAGCTGATCCAGGAGTTCGTCGCCTCAAGTAGCGGGCCAAGAACGACCGAGGCGAGCGCTGCGAGCTCGATTGCGGTGTTTTTCCCGGCAGTCTTGAGGACGTCGAGCTGATCGCCCAAGGTGTCAACCTTGGCGATTGCCTCGGCGGAGACTGGACCGCCGATTGAGGAGAGCTGCGCGTTGATCTCTTCGCTGTTCGTTCCGATTGCGACAAGGGTCGGCACGAGCTCGGCGCCCGACTTCCCGAAGAGGTCCATCGCCGCGGTAGTACGAGCGGCCGGATCTTCTATCGAGGCAATGGCGACAGCGACCGCCTCGAACTGTTTGTCCGGCGAGAGCGCGAGGATTTGACTTGCGGACAGGCCGAGTCGATCGAGCGCCTCGGTTGCTTCTTTGGAGCCCTCGCCTGCGGTGATAAGCGCCTTTTGCATACGGCCGACGGCGCCGGAAACATTCTCGAGCGAACCGCCCGAGAGCCCGGCGGCGAACTGGAGCCGCTGTAGCGCGTCGATTGAGATGCCGGTTTTGACTGCGGTATCGTTCAGAGCGCCCGCGACCTGAATCGCTTGATTAATGATCGCCGTGAATGAAATGCCCGCCGCAATGCCTCCGAGGAGCTTGAAGTTGCTCGTGAGCCCGGAGAGGACGCTGTCCGTCCCTTTGACATCTTTCTTGACGCGCTCGAGCTCCGAGCGCATCTGCGCGGAGTCCGCCGCCATTTTGACGACTAGGGTGCCTATGTCAGCCATGCTTCACCATTGATTGCAGAATCGCTCGCTGCTCGGCGACCGATTGCGACGTGGAAGTCGTGTCTTTCTTCGGGATAAAGTCGTCCGGGCTCCAGGCCTTGCCGCCCTTCTTCGGCCCTGCGGCGTTTGCCGTCGTGGAAGCGAGCATTCCCATGCGCCACATCTCGACGTCGTAGCCGAAAGGCTCGAGCCCGTAGAACGCGATCCAGTAGGTAAACTCCTCGGAGCTCATGCGCTCTTGGAGCTCCCCTACCGTCGCGCCTAATTGCGCCGCGAGGCGGAACCACATCTGTAGCTCCGGCTCGCCCGCTATTTTTTTTCCGCGTCTCCGACCGCGTTATCGGTGAGGAGCGACGCCTCGAGGATTGCCTTCGACAGTTGCGAGAGGACCGCGCCGTCGAGCTTCGCGACCTCGAGCGGATCGTCGAAAAGACGGACGCCTTCCGCATCGCAGAGACCGAGCGAAACGACCTTGTAATCGGCAAGCGGTTCGCCCCCTTTCGAGGCCTCCGCTGCCCATTGCTGCAAGGTCACGCGCTCCCCGCCCGAGAGCCCGCGGATGTAGAGCTTGACGCCCTGCACCTCGAGCTCCCGGACGGAGGCCTTCGAGAACGCGCTGCTGATCGTTGCCTTGAGCAGCTCGCGACTCATTACGGAGTCACCGTCGGGAGCGCGGTGATCTCGATCGTCACGTTGGCGACGACCTCGGCACCTTCAGCCGTCAAAGCGTCGATCTCGAACTTCGTCACGAGGCCGGGGAACTGCACCTGGTAGGCGCCCCCATCCGACAGCACGATCTGATAGTTGCCCGCCGTGCCTGCGAGAAGCTTCGTCCGCCACGCTTCGTGAGGAGCGAGGCCGCCGTCGAAGAGCAGCTTCAGCTCGACGTTCATCGGGTCGTGCGAGCCGATGAGGCGCGTCGGGTAGCTCGAGTCCATCGTGTAGACGTCGACGGTCTTGCGGTTGTACCCGCTCCACTTGATTTCCTGCACCTGTGCAAGGGTCGTGAACACCTCCGGGGAGGCGGCGTTGCCGACCTTAAACAGCGAGCCGGTCGAAATGCTTGCAGCCATTTTTGATACTCCAAAAAAAAGACCGCTCGAAGCGGTCGTTGTTGAAAAAAAAAGGCGCCCGAAGGCGCCTAGAGACATGAATTAACTAACCAATCATCTGAAAACAAACTCAAAGTCTTGCTGAACGATTCGCATCGTTCGATCACCCATTGCGTCCGCTTGCTCCTGCTGCTGCGAGAGCCTGGACATCAGGATCGTCACTCCGCTCTGCGTTCCCGACCATCCGTCGAGACCGACGCGGATCGCCTCGACGACCGGCGAGACCTGGGCCATCGTCTCGCCGACGGTCTCGATGCGAAGCACCGCCCGGAAGAGGAGCGGGTTGTTTCCCAGGGTGCGAGCTATTCCCTGTCCGCTAGTGCGACTCACGGCGATCGCCGGAAGCGTCGGCTCCTGGACGATGATCTCGCGGTAGACGCGAGCCCCTGCGCCGGTGTTGAGCGCTGCGATCTTCGCGATGATTGCGTTCTCGATACTCACGGGTCGACAAGCCCCTCTGTTTCCGCTGCGCGGGCGCGCAGTCTCTTTTCGATGCGGGTGATTCCCTGGCGCAAGATGCGCTGAAACTCCGGGAGAATGCCGCTGCGGGTTGCGTCCCAGGCGGGACCGAACCAGGGTTTCCCGTTGACTCGGCGCCCGCTCGGGCCGCGGACGCGATGACCGAACTCGACAAGATGCCCGTAGAAAATCCCGCGACGCTTGCGGCCGTAGTAGACGTTTTGCAGCGCGACAGCGCGCCGATCCTTCTTCTTCGGCCCGACCTGGACGGCGACTGTTTCGCCGCCCTTCGGTCGCACCGTCACAATCCGCACCGACTCGGCGAGAGCTCCGGATCGAGAGAAGCTCTCCGCGTTTGCGGTCGCCTGGCGCTCGAGCTTGATCAGCGAGCGACGGGTTGCGCGAGTAAGCAGCCGTTTTGCTGCCAGAGCATCAAGCTCGAGAAGTCGCGCCTCGAGCTCCTTCAGTCCCTCGACTTTGACGTCGGTGACGATCGGCACTAGACGAACCTCTCGACGCAGAGAAGCTGAAGCTCGCGGTTACGTTCGTCGCGGTTGATCACCGACTGGATGTCGAAATAGCGCGAGCCGAACTTGACGCGATCCTTCGGCGTCAGCGTGACGCCCGAAATCGGACGGATCACGATGCGCGTCGACACCTCGCTCTGCATCTGCGCCGCGGCGAAATACTCGCGGCCGTTGAGCGGCTCGACGGACGCCCAGACCGTACCGAGAGCCGCCCAGGTCGGCGTCTGGTCTCCGTACTGGTCGATCGCGTCGGTCGCCCGTTGGACGGTGACACGATGTCGAAGACGCCCCGCCTGCATCAGAACACCTTGAAGGGCGACAGGAGCGCGGTGAATCCGAGCGGAAACTCGCTGACGACCGTTCCGGTAAGCGTTGCCTCGCGGTTTTCGTAGAGGTGCGCGGTCATCAGTTTGATCGCCGCCTTGATGGCGGGCGGGACATCGCTCGGCGTACCGTAGCCCGCGACGTAGCGGATACGGACGTCGTTGATGTGCCCGCGCGAGCTCGGCCAGGTCTGGTTATAGGCCTGAAAGATCATGCCAGGCTGCGCGAACGGTCCCGAGTCGTTGACTACCTGGTAGCTGTTTGCCGAGAGCGTCTGCGTGTTGCCTGCGATGTCGATGTAGGTGATCGAGGTGACGCTTGCGAGCGGCCCCTTCGGGAGCTCGAAGTAGAGCGGGAACTGATCGACCCGCAGCTCCCAGGTCGTGCTGACGAACGAGCGCCCGGTGTAGGCCTCGGCGTACTCGCGCGAGGCCTTCGTGAGCGCGAAAAGCATCTCGTCGTCCTGGTTGCCGTCAATGCGGCAATGCGAGCGCGCCTCTTCGACCGTTACCGGCTCGCCCGTCGGAGCCGTGATCAGGGTGTGGTTCATAGCTGTCGCACCTGTACCAGGACCGAGCGGTCCTCGATGCGTCCGCCCGGCGTCGTGACGCGATTCGTGATGAGGTAGTCAGCTCCGGCCGCTCCGCCGGAGAGGAAGGCGCGCGTCACGTTCGACGTCACGCCTTCGGAGACAATCGTCAGAGCGGCGGGAACTTCCCAGGCGGACGTCGTGACCGTGTCCCCGTTTAGCCAGGGATTCCAGTCGACCTCGAAGTCGATCGTCGAGTTTGGATCTTTTGTGAATGCCGCGATGATCGTCATGCAGCGATTCTCCTGTTATTGCGTGAGACCTTGATCGTGCGGCCTTCCGCTTCGACCTCGATCGAACTGTCAGCGCCGACCTTGAGCGTCGAGCGCTGCGGAATAATTTCGCGGCGATCCTGGAACGGAACCTTCAGCTCTCGAGAGTCCGGCGTGAAGGTGCGATTCCGTATCCTTCCGGATACAGTTGCGTCGCCTTCGGCGCTGCCGTCGACGGCGCCGTAGCCGACCGCCTGGCCCTCGAGCTCGGCGGTGCCGTAGACCAGGCCCAGGATCGGACCGCGACCGTAGAGCGTGACGATCGAGCTCGCCTCGCCCGCCGCGTCGCCGACCTGGCGACCGTAGGCCAGGATCGAGGCGGTTGCGCTCGAGGTGCCGGTCTCGTTGCCGTCAACAATTCCGCGACCGTAGGCCGGGACATCCTCGACGGTGCTCTCGCCCGAGATCGCGCCCTGGATAACCGAGCGACCGTCGATCGCGCCTGCGACCGTGGCGTCGCCTGCGATCGAGCCGGAGCCCATCGCGAAGGCGCGCGCCTCGGCGCTGACCGTCGCCTCTCCTGCGATCGAGCCGTCCGTCCGGCCGAATGCCAGGATGACCGCGCTCGAGCTCGAGGAGCCGATCGCCGCGCCAGGTGCGGAGATCTTCCGCTGCCCTTCGCCCGTGACCGTCGCCAGGCCTTCGGCGGAGCCGGAGCCCTGGGCGGTTGCCAGGATGCCGCCGGACACCGAGCTCGAGGAGCTCGAGGTCGCGCTGACCTGGGCGGTCGCATAGATGCCCGCGCTCGCCTCCGCAGAGCCCGCAGAGGCGGCGTCCGGCCGACCATAGGCGAGGACATCCCCCGCGATCGTGCTCGCCCCCTGCGCCTCCCCGTTCGCCGGGAAGATGCCCTGGATCGCGCCGTCGACCGTTGAGCTGCCGGTCGTTTCGCCGCGGCTCGAGAACCTGGCGGTCCCGGAGCCGGTGACCGTCGCCGAGCCCTCGGCCTGGCCGGTTGCCTGGCCGGTTGCGAGCGCATCGCCCGAGACCGACGAGCTCCCGGAGCTCGAGGCGTCGAGTCCGGTGCGCGCCTGGACATCGGCCGCGGCCGTAGCCGTCCCCGCAGCAGCGCCCTCGCCTTCGATACGCCCGGAGCCGTCGGCGGTTGCCGTCGAGCTCGAGCTCGAGGAGGCGGAGATCGGCCCCGACGCAATGACCGCGCCCGCGACCGTTGCAGATCCCGAGGAGATGCCGCTCGCCGCGCCCGCCGCAATGATCGAGCCAGAGACCGCCCCGGTCCCGGCTGCGGAGCCGGTCGCCGAGGCGATGGCTCGAGAGGTTGCCGACGTCGTCGACGAACCCGCGGAGCTTGCAATCGGACGGCCGATCGCGTCGATGTCACTTGTGACCGTTGCCGAGCCAACACTCGCGCCAGGCGAGGAGATCTTCGGAACGAGCGCGCCGGTGACGGTCGCTGACCCTGCGGCGGTGCCGTACAGCGTATCGCCGACGGCATAGCCGAAAAGCCAGTAGTCGCTCTGGACGTATAGGCCGCTCATCTAACCTCCGAGCCGGTCTCGAAGTCGGACGCGGCCTGATTCATCACGGAGCCGGATCAGCTCCTTCTGTCTTCTGTGCGAGCTGCGGTTGCGCCTGGCGTTGCAGCTTGTCGATGAGTCCGGCGACGACCTCGAAGGGTTGCTTCGCGAGCGATGCCAGGACGACGTTCGCCTCTTCGGCGGTGAGTTCAAACTTCAAGACGTTGTTCACGTTGTCTCCTACTGCTTCCAAACTACGGTGCGCTGTCTACTGAAAATTCGATGGTCGCCGTGTCGAGTACCGCCCCGCTCGAGGCGAGGCGGATTTCGATCGCTAGGTTCCGCGTCTGGTAGTCATTGGTCGCGGATAACGTCCACTCGCGAGTCGTCGCAAGGTTGAGCCACGAACCCGTCGTCCCGCCCACCGTTCCGCCGGAGCCCGACCAGGTCGCATACACATCGAACAGCGACGCGGCCCCGCTCGTCAGCCACTCGCCGCTGATCGAGACAAGAGTCCCGCCGACGTTCGTGCGGGACGCTGCGCCGGTACTGGCGAGCCGATATGTGGCAGTCGCCGTGCCGCCGATGCCTGCCTTCGAGTTGTTTATCGCCGACTGGTTGCTAATCGCGACGCTCGCGTTCGCCTTACCGTAAAAGCTCGAGAGCGAGATCGCGCCGCTCGCGACGCCCGCCAGGGTCCGCAGCGCCGCATCGTTAAGACTCGAGGTCGCGGTCGCCGAAAGTCCGAGCTCGAGGTTAATCGAGCGATCTGTCGTCGACCCGCCGATCGAGATCTCGCCGGAGGAGACGAGAGGCATTAGGCCGCGGCGTCAGCCGGTGCTGCCGGAGCTTCGGGAGCCGGAGCCCAGGGGAGAGGCTTCTGCTCGAGCGCCGCCTTCTCGACTTCCTTCGCGACGACGTAGGCGATGTGCGCCTGGTACGGCGCGAGCTGATCTTCCTGCGCCCACACCCAGGCCTCGACCTCCTCCGCGGTAAGCTGCGAGAAGTCGACGAAATTCTCGGGAGCCGGATCGCCGACATTGACCGAGATCGGAAGCTCGAAGCTGCACCCGGTATCGGTGCCCTTGAGGTTGCAGTCGACCTCCTTCACGACATTCTGGAGCTCGCCCAGGTTATGCACCCGGACCGCGTTGATCGTCAGCGTGTATTCGATAGCCATCTGATAATTCTCCTAGTGAACCCGAGCGCGCAGCTCGGCGACTTCTTGTTTCAATGCGACAAGCTCCTTCGCGAGCGCGACCGCCGACACCATCGCGGCGTTACCGTAAGCGACCGAGAGGTCGCCGTTGTCGGCCTCGATTACCGCCTCGGGTAGGACATCGCGGAGCGACTGCGCCGAGACGCCCGCCTGGGTGATCTCGACGTCGGTGCGGTCGTATATCCCGCTCTTCACGTTCGCAAGATTGACGAGGAAGCCATCGTCTAGCTTTCGCCAGTTGGCCTTTACTCGTTCGTCCGAGTAGGCGGTGACGTTGCCTGCGGCGATCACGTTGCCTGCGCCGTTTACTCGGAAAGCGACCGAGTTGCCGTTCGTGTTAAGAACGCGGAAGCCCCGCGTATCGTCGCCTGTTCCGTAGAACTGAACCTGCATCCAATACTGCGAGCCGCCGTCGTAAGAACAGCCATATGCCCAGTTAGAGTCCGAGGCAAATCGTATGAAAGACGGCGTGTTGTATGCGGGCCCGCTGATGTTGCCGGTCATATTCCCGCCAGAAAGCGGAAGAGCGTAGCTCCCAAAGTTTGCGCTTGACAGCATAGTGAGCCAGTTGCCCCAGCTGCCGGCATATCCCTGCCTGAAATACAGGGTACCGTTGCCTGATGTGCCGTAACTCCCCTGTGCTTGCCACATGGTGTCGATACCGCCGACATGGAGAACAGGAGCGTAAGCGATCGCAGCACCGGCTCCACTTTCAGTCCGGTAAACAGCAGTGTTGGCTCTATCTACGTTTACCGAGCCTGACCCGAGACCAAGCAGGTTTATTGCTGACGCCGAGCCAGAACTACCAGTGACACTGATTGACCAAGTACCGCTCGCGCCGCTTCCGGTGAGCGAGGGCGCATAGCTCGTGTAGTTCTGATTAGTCAGCACTCTGTTCCACGTTTGCCAGCTTGCACCGTTCCAACCACCACGGAACGCGAGATCGTTTCCGGCGTGGCTTACATAGAACTGCGCTTGACCGGGGCTAGCGTTGAAACTCAACGTTGTGCCGTATGGATATGCGTAAGCGGTCGGCTTGTTTGGGCTGCTTTCTATATAGCCGGAAACTATGTTCGAGCTGAAGTTGCCGTAGGTGTTGAAGTCAAAGTTATCAACGTTGCCACGGTTTCTTACGGTGTAGGCACTCATTGACTCTGCGACTGCTGCCGGAGTTGTCCTGACGAGCTGGTTTGTCGTCGGAAACATCGACACCAATACCGTCGGCGTCGTTGAGGATAAGCCAGAACTTAAAACAATCTCGCGCGCCGCGATGTCGCCGTTTCCATCTCTGTAGGCAATAGTGTTCGCAGTCGCCGCCGTCGTCGGATTGTTGTATCCGCTGATAGAACCCGAGGTTCCGGTGACGTTAATTCCCCACGTCCCACTAGCGCCGCTGCCGGTAAGTGAGGGCGCGTAGCTAGTGTAGTTTTCCGTTGAAAGGAAAACGTAGGGCCCACGGAACGTGCCGCCTTCGAGCCGCGAATACTGCGGCGGGCTCCAGAACGGCATGATGAGCGTCTGGTTGTAATAGGTCGCGCCGTCGCCATGGTTATTTATTAAATAACTTGCCCACCCCGATTGCCCGGCGAAGGTTCCAGACTCTTGTCGCCATGTAAATGTTCCGTTGCCATACCCGCTGCTGTTTACGGTTGTTGTCGCTCCAGCAGTGCCGGTGACGTTAATACTCCACGTTCCGCTCGCGCCGCTGCCGGTGAGCGAGGGGGAGTAGGAGGTGTAGTTACCGGCGTGGAGAGCAAGATTGCTTCCAATAAAAAACGATCCAGAAGTAACCTTCGCGCTGCCGCTGGAGTCTTGAAGGTTCCATACGTTTGATCCGCCGCGCCAAACGGTAAGCACATCCTGCCAGCCGTTTACAGCTCGCTGCACAAAATTGGCACCGCCGCCGTCTGCTCCAACCGTTAACGTACCAGTCAGCGTCCCGCCGGACAGCGGCAAATAGCTCGACAGCGCGGAGCTTGTGATGTAGCCGCTCGGATTTGTCGCGTTGTAAGGCGTATAGCCGAGAGCGCCTGTCACCTGGCCGCTTGTGATGCTGCTAACGGTCGCAGCATTTCCGGTGATGTTGATCCCCCAGGTACCAGACGCGCCCGTGCCAGTCAGCGTCGGCGAGTACGAAGTGTAGTTACCGCCATGAATTACAGCATCGCCGTTCCAATAGAGGATGCCGTTCGTACGCATCTCAAGGAACTTGCCGACGTTTCCGCTGATGTGGAACGCGATGCCGGTGGCGGTATTGTCGTAAGACTCCGTCCACAACGCTGCCGTCGTATAGTTTCCAGCGGTTTGGCTTTTGCGGAATTGCCCGGTTGGCGAAACCAACACACCAGTCAGCGTCCCGCCGCTCAACGGCAGATAGCTCGACAGCGCCGAGCTTGTGATGTAGCCGCTCGGGTTCGTGCTGTTGTACGGCGTGTACCCGAGCGCGGTCGTGACGTTGCCCGAGGTAATTTCGCCGCGGATCGTCGCGGAGCTCTTGTTCTCGACGTTGCCGAGGCCGACGTCGCTCGAGGTGAGCGTGACGGCGCCCGTGCGACCGGCGACGGAGGTGACCGCGTCGGAGAAGGACATGACCCCCGTCGAGCTGTTGTAGCTCAACGAACCCGAGGCGGAGATCGAGGCACGAGCTCGAGCCTGGGTGAAGTACAGATTCGTCGACCCTTCCGCGAGCGAGTCGGTCGAGCCCGGCGAGGCGCTGATCTCGATGTAGGTCGAGCCAGTCCATCGGTAGGTTTTATTCGTGTCGATCGTGACGTAGATCTTGCCCGTCTCGCCCGTACCAGGGAGCGACGCAAAGTTCGCGACCTCGACAACATCGTCCACATAGGACGGAAGCTGCGCGGACGGAACCTTCCCGGCCGAATCGAGCGAGGCGTAGCCGTTGGCGACGCCCTTGTTCGATGCGACCTCCTTCTGGCCGAGCTCGGTATTGAGCCCGGTGAAGTTTGCGTCGACTTCCTGGTGAGTAAGGGCGGCGCCCTTACCCGCGCGAGTCGTAATCGTTGCCACGTTCGATTATTCCTCGGAGATCGTCAGGGTGCTCGAGGCGAATTCCGGGATGATCAGGTTTGACACGGCGAGCGATGCGGTGAGCTCGCCCTTGTACAGGATCTTCCCTGCGCCGCTCGAGCCGGTGCCGACCGCGAAATGGGAGATTGTGTTCGAGCCCCCGGTGCATTGCGGGAAAGTGATCGCGGCGGCGTTCGTGACGGAGTTGTTCGTCACGGTCCATCCGCCCGAGGTGCGCGCGACGGCGACGCGAGCGTAGCCGGTGTAGCTTGCCTCGCTCGCCGTCTGCGATCCCGACTCGCCAGGATCGGCGGTGTGAAGCGAGACGTAGAGGTTCGTGTTCGGCGAGCTTGCCGCGTTGTCTGCCAGGTTGGCGATCGCCGTACCCTGGAAGAACAGTTTCATCAGGTCATTCTCGAATGTGTTGCCCTTTGACATTTTTCAATCTCCTAGACTGTCCAGTTGACATCCCGCGGGCGCGGGACACCGTGAAAACAAACGACGCGCTCTTCGCCAGGCCACCGAGCGCCAAACTTTCGCGAGACGATCTGTCTCGGGAATAACTCCTGGAGGCGCTCCGGCTCGAAGCCGACCGTCTCCGAGATCCATGCCTGATCGCCCCATCGGGTCGGCTCCAGGTAATCCGTCACGCGCTCCTCGCTGAATTCGAGCGCAATGTGTGAAAAGTCGCCGCACCAGGCCATCACGCCCGACGCGCATCTCGACGGCCGACCAAAGTCGGAGAGCATCGAGAATTCATGCGGGTAGCCCGCGATGTCGTCGACCGACCCGACGATCACCGTGTCGAGGTCGAAGTACAGCGTCGGCCCGGTAAACCACTCGAAGAGCTCGAGCTTTGACCACCACCCCGACCAGGACCGCAGGATCGGCACCCGGTCGCACGGAACGTCGACGTCCGAAAGACACACGAATCGGTGCGGGATCGAGAGGTGCGCGGTGACGCCCTGGTGAAGGCGCTCGACGTAGTCGATCCCGTAGTCCCCGCCGGAGCGGAGAACACAGGCGACCGTCAGATCACCGCGCGCAGTTCTACTCTCGGATAACACTCGAGCGCCGTGTCGCGCGTTGCGTTCAAGATCTCGAGGTCCGGATGTCGCTGCGAGGCCTCGTTGAAGGCCGACGCGAACATCTGATAAGGCGACGCCTTGTTCAGCGCGCCCGGATGATCCCCGAACCAATGTCTCTTCGCCCCCATCTTCATATCGAAGCCGAGCAGCACGATCGGCGAGCAGCTCGCCAGGACGGCAAGGTTCACCGCCTGGAAGCCCGAGTTGTCGCCGCGATGTATTCGACCAGGCTCGAGCGAGAAGCCCTGCCGATCGACGCTCTCGATGTAATGCAGGCGCCACCGTCTAGCGGCTCCGGCGTCCTGCGTTACTCGTAAACCGTTGAAGCTCGCCGCGCCCTGGTGGAGATCCCACCATTCGGGGTCCGCGGCATAGAGCACGTCGGCCCAGGGTGCGAGCTTGTAGTTGTCGTTGACGACGATGACCGCCGCGCGATTGCGGCAGTAGTCGACGTCGTCTGCGGTAAGACTAGGCCCGCTCGCGACGACGACGCAGGGACGGCCCCGCAGTCTCGCGAAAGGGTTCCGGCGCACCGCCGAGCGCCTGGTGTTCTTGCGGACCGGGCGCTCCGTCTCGAGCTGCCCATCCATTGATGACCGCCACCTCGGCGAGCTCGCCCTCGAGCTCGTCGCCGACGTTGAACGATCGGACCTGGTGCGCCCCGTCGGGGACACCGCGGAAGGGAATCTTGCAGATTGCTTTCATTGAAAGATACGGAGCGGGAGGTTGCCCTCCCGCCCCGCTCTCCTGTCGTCAGTCAGATCAAGTCGTCGCGCACTTGATGACCTTGACCGCCTGGTTGTCGGCGAGCTTGCCGCCGACGCGCTTGCGGAAGATCCACTTCACCTGTCCCGGAGTCGTCACTTCGTCGAGCGTCACACGGAGGCCGACGAGGTCGACGATCGTGTAGGCCGCGCGGAAGTCACCGAAGGCGATCGGGAAGGCGTTCGCGCCGATGTCCGCCATGTCCTCGTTCTCGACCACAGCGTAGCCGAGGAGGCTTGACGGCATCCCGGCGGCGATGCCCGGTTGCCAGAGGTAGTTCGCTTCCGAGTCCTTGAACTTGCGAACGACCGCCAGGGTCGCCTTGTTCATCATCCAGCGAGCATTCGCGCGGTAGCCCGCCTTCAGCTTGTGGACGAGGTCGACGAGCTTGTCAGCCGGGTAGGCCACAGGCGAGGTCAGCGACAGCGCCGGGAAGCCAGCCGCAGCGCCGGTCGCGACGTACTGCACCGAGCCGAACGCCAGGGAGGCGTCGTCCGAGGTGCTCTTCGTCGCGGCCATGATGCCGGTCGGCTTGTTGGTGCCGTTGCCCGTCGTGAAGGCGACGCCTTCGGCGGCGGCGAAAGCTACCGACACCGAGTTCGTCAGCCAGCCCTGGACATCGAAGAAGATGTCGTTGAGCGACTCTTCCGAGGCCTTCGGGTAGGCGTAGAGCGTGCCGAACGTCGGAGCCACTTCGCCGAGGCTCGGCGTGTTGCTCTCCGAGCGCGTGCCGTTCTCACCCGCCCAGGCGGTGCCGGTGCCGAGCACGTCGACCAGGATCTTGTAGTCCGGGCTCGACGCGGTCACCACGTTCGCCACCTGACGCATCGGCGAGATGTTGGTGAGCTGCGTGATGATCGAGCGAGACAGCTCCTCGGGGACAGCGTAGCCGCCCGCCGCCGAGCCGCCGCTGCCGGTCGTGTAGACGGCCTTGCGCTCGGCATCCTGGAGAGCCGCGATCGACTTCTGGTCGCGCGGGTTGCGGATGTAGTTCACGAAGGCTGACTTGTGCTCGTCGTCCTTCTTGCCCTCGCCAGCGCCCGCGACCGTGATGCGGCCGAGCTTGACGTTCACTTCCTCGAGCGACTTCTGAACCTTGGCGAACTCTGCGTCGGCCTTGGCCTCGAACTCGCGGCGCTCGCTATCCGAACGCTTCTCGAACACCTCACGAGCGGAGCGCTCGTCGGTGACCACCTTGGCGAGCGCATCGACGGCGCCCTTGACTTCAATAGACATTTGATTTTCCTCGATTAAAAAATGATTGAATGGTTTTGCTCACTTTGATGTGAGCTCCTCGACCGTTCGCTTGATGTGATCGGCGAGGTCGTTTTCTGCTGTGTCTTCGGTCTCTGCGTCACGCAGATCCGAGTCACCAAAGCCATGCGCGGTTATTTGCTTGGCCTCTTTGCGAGAGAATCCGGCGTCACGCAGGAACCTCTCGAAATCTTTCGGGGAGCTGATGTCGCCCGCCTTGACGCCCGTAATCCGGGCCTCGGAATTTGCCGGGAATGTCACCGGAGAAACTTCCCAGAGCTGAACATCGGTCAGGATTCGCGAGTCCTGCTCGCGGTCGACCTGGTATGACCGAGTCGTGTATCCGATCGAGAGCCCGGTCAGAGCGCCGAGCTTGATCAGCTCGCGCGCCTCGTTGCCGCGCTGCGTATCGGCGAGCTTGCCCTTCACGAAGAGCCCGCGATCGTCCTCGCGCATTTCGGTCCAGACACCGATCGGCTCGTCGGGGTTGTGCTGCCAGAGCATCGCTGGCATCCGGCCGGAGGCCTTCGCCTCCTCGAGCGACTTCGCGAACGCGCCAGGCGCGACGATGTCGCTGTAGCTGTCGAGGTTGCCGAAGACGGAGCCGTAGCCCTCGATCACTCCGGAGTCATCGACCGCCTTGATCTCGGCGGCGACGTTAAATCGTTTAGTTTCCATTGCGTGTCCTCATGCCGCGCCGGTCGGCGCGACGTCTGAATTCGGCGGCATTCCTGCCGCGGTCATGTTGAGCGGTTGCAGATACACGTCCCCCGCGTCGATCGGATTGAGATCCTCGAGTCGGCGGACGTCGTTGACCGAGAGCCATCCCCAATTCCGACCGACCGCGTAAGAGTCGTATCGCGACTTCAAATCGCCGCGGAGGAGCGCTTCGGGTGAGAGCTTCGAGAAGTAGGTGTTCGGCGCCGTGATCAAATCGCGCGAGATCGACTGCTCCCATCGCGTCATCCAGGGACCAATGCAATGCCCGAGGAAGTCGAGCGACTGGTGCTCGATGTTCGAGAACGTCGCGCGCGAGAGATCGCCGATCAGGTGCGGCGGAACACGGAACAGGCCCGCAATCTCCGACCGTTGAAACTCACGGGTCTGGAGGAACTGCGAGTCGTCGTTCGAGAGCGAGAGCCGCTCGATCGACATCCCCTCCTCGAGGAGCGCGGTCCGGCGAGCGTTTCCGCTTCCGGCGTAGGCCGAGTTCCAGGTGTCCTTCAGTCGCCCCGCAGCCTCGGCAGAAAGCTTCTGCGGATGCTTCAAGACGACGCCAGGCGTAGCGTCGTTCCGGTAGAAACGGCCCGCGTACTCCTGGGTCGCGTAGGCGACGCCGATCGAGTCGCGCCCGGATTCAATCACGCCGACAGGCTGCACTCCGTCGCTCGTTCGATATCGGAGCGTATACACCTCGTCGGCGCGCAGGGTAATGCGATCGCCTTGTTCACGGGTAAGCTCGTAGACGAGCTGCATATCCGGGAGCTGCTTGATAGAAATGCGATCCGGGTGAATCGGAATCAGCTCGTCTACGATGTTTGAGGCGCGCGAGCGCCAGTTGATATACGCGAACCCGGCCCCGCGGAGGAGCGCGTGTTCGGTCAACATTTCGCGGAACTCCTGCGAGGTCTGCCAGGAGTTCGGTCGATCGTGCAAAAGGATCTGAAGGGGATGCTCGGGAGCGCGCTCGCGACCGCCATCGGTGCGGCGCCGGTACATATTCAACGGCATTGAGCCGATCGTCTCGGCGATCACGCGAACGCAAGCGTAGACCGCAGCGACTCGCATCGCGGTTTTTTCGTTGACGTGAACACCCGAGGCGGAATTGGTGCCCTCGAGGCGCATGATCAAACGGTCGAGCGCGGTCTGCCCTACGCTCTTACGTCGCATGATTCGATCTATAAAGGACACAGAAACCTCGTTAAATGGTCAAGATGCCGCGCTCTTCGTAGACACTCGGTCCGTCGAGCTTCGGTGCGGCCTTCGCGCAGGCGCCGATCGCCATCGCGAGCGCGACCATGCCGTCGATGCGGCCGGTCGCTTTTGCTTTGTCCAGTTTTCTATTTCCGGCGGCGTCCCGAGTTGCGACCGCGTTAGCAGCGCACCAGGTCAGGACCGGATGCCCGCCGTGATGGATACGTTCCGCCATCAGCTCGCCCTCGAGCGCGTCGAGCGCCGGAGCCATGTCGCGGTAGCCTTGGCCGAACTCCACCAGGGGGAGCTCGCGACCGAGCCGCGACAGCTCGGTTTTGAACACATCCATCCGCCACCGATCGAAAGCGATCGCGGCGACATCCCAATCGTCGCAAAGCTGACAGAGCTGCTCGGCGACGACTGCGTAGTCGACCGACGCGCCCGGCGTCGCGACCAAGTGTCCGCGATCTCTCCAGACGTCATACGGAGCCCGGTCCCTCGAGGCCCGGTCCGTCAGTCCCAGGCTTGGCGCAAAGAAGGTCGGCCGGATGTGCCAGGCGCCCGAGGTGTCTCGAGCGACAGCAACCATCGCCGTTAGATCGTTCCGCGCCGAAAGGTCGAGCCCGATATAGACCGGGTTCTCGTAGAACGCGGCCTCAACAGGATCGGCACCGTTCCGTAGCCAGATCGCTCGAGGCACGAACGGCGAGGTCTGGTCGACTCGTTGGTTCAACACCAGGTTCCGGTAGCTGCTCTCGCGCGACGGCATTCGCTTCGCCGCTGCGGCCTGCTCCCGGACCTCCGTCGGGTTGAGGAAGTCGCCGAAGGCGGGATTTGCCGCCCTCATCGCTTCGTCGGAGAACGGGTCCATCGACTCGTCCGCCGAGAACATGAAAAGTTTCGTCTTCGGATCGGCGCCGGTTTTCGCGTCGTCGATCAGTACCGACAGAAGGTCCGCGTCGGTCGGCGCCTGCGTCGAGATCACAATCGAGAGCGGCTCCGCCTGGGCGCCGCTCGCGGTCTCGAGCGCCTCGTAGAGTTCGCTCCGCGGCCCCTTCACCTGGCCGAGCTCGTCGTGAACCGTGAAGACCGGAGAGAGACCGTAGGCGGTCGAGGCCTCCGCCGAGAGCGCCCGGTACAGAGTCCCGAGTTCCTGGCAGTAGAGCTGCTTCGCTGTGTCTCTAACCGCGACGACCGCGTTCAGATCCGGAGACATCCGGACAATCTTCGCGGCGAGCGCGAAGAGGATTGCCGCCTGGTCTCGACTCTGCGCTGCCGAGAAGAGCTGCGAGTTCGCTCGAGCTTCCGGTCCGCAGAGTTGCAGGAGTAGCAGGAACGCCGAGAGCGACGTCTTGCCATTCTTGCGTCCGAACGTGACGATCGCTCGTCGCGTCGGGGAGTCGTAGATTCCGCGAATAATCGACCGTTGCCATTCGCGCAGCTTGACCGGCTGACCGACCAGGGCGCCTTCCGGTACCCGACAGGTCGCCTCGATCCAGGCGATGTTCCGGTCGCCCCTGGTTAGGTTCCGAACTCCCAGGGTTTCTTCGGAGCCGCGCGATCGCTTGCGGTTGCTGCCGCGCGGGCGCCGTACCGGCTCTGCTGCGTCAGTCGCATTTTCGTCGCCAGGCTTGCGAGTTGTCCGCCGATCTTCGTCTGGAGGTTGATCAGGCGGTCGTAGTCGTCGAGGCATTCCGGGCCTACCTCGCGCAGCTTGCGCGAGACGCGCCGGGATTCCGCGGCCATCGTGCAGTAGTGCTCGAGGAGCGGAAGGTTGTCGGGACCGAACCAGTCCGCAGGCTTCGAGGCGACAATCTCGCGCCAGATCGCGCTCTCGTCGTCTCCCAGGCGATCAGGAGGTGCGACCCTCTCATGGGGTGCGACCCGTACCACCGAGAGCCCCTCGGCGCTCTTCCGGCCTCGCTGTAGCATTTCAGGAATCCTTGCCGATTAGCACGAAACAGG
>JBIPLL010000529.1:0-2641 GCA_044368425.1 Beijerinckiaceae bacterium | reverse complement strand
GCCCTGGTTTTCGACGACGACCTGCTGACCCATGCTCTTGCCCATGTTCTCGGCCATGAGGCGGGCGACGAGATCGGTGCTGCCGCCCGGCGCGAAGGGCACGATCAGCTTGATCGGCTTGTTGGGATAGGCGCCCTGTGCCGAAGCGGCTCCGGCAAGCGCGATGGCCGTCAGGGCTGCGAGCGCCCCTGCCTTGATGACGTTTGCGATCTTCACGGCGTTTCCTCTCGTTCATGCGTCGCGAAGCGACATTCCTCCCCCGATAACGGCCTCTTGCGGGCTTTATTCGGGAACGATGTTTGCCGCGCGGATCACCTCGGCCCACCGGGCGATCTCGTCGGCAATGTAGGTGCGGAACTCGGCGGGAGTGCCGCCCACGGGCACCGCTCCGTCCTTGCGCAGGCGCTCGGCTACGGCGGGCGAGCGCATGGCCTGCTGCACGGCCCCCGCGATTTTCTCGACGATCGGCGCAGGCGTGCCGGCGGGTGCGAGCAAGCCATTCCATGCCGTGATCTGGACACCCGGAAAGCCGGCCTCGGCCATGGTCAGCACGTTCGGCAGCGTCTCCATCCGCGTCTTCGAGGTGATGGCGAGGGCCTTCAGTTTGCCGGCCGCGACCTGCTCCTGCGTCGCGATCACGGTCGCGAAGGACATGCTGACGCGGCCTGCCAGAAGATCGGACATGGCCTGTCCGCTGCCCTTGTAGGGGACGTGGATGATGTCGATCCCCGCCTCGCGCTTGAACAGCTCGCCCGCGAGATGGGGCGATCCGCCCGTCCCGGACGAGGCAAAGCTCAGCTCGCCGGGCTTCTTTTTTGCAAGCGCCACGAACTCGGCCAGCGTGTTCACGCCAAGCGATGGCGGCACGACCATGAGATTGGGCGCGAAGGAGACAAGCGAGATCGGCTCGAAGTCCTTCTTCGCGTCATAGGGAAGGTTCTTCATCAGCGACGGGTTGACGCCGAAGGTGCTCGAACTGCCCATCACCAGCGTATAGCCGTCGGGCGCGGCCTTTGCCGCAACGCCGGTGCCGATCGTGCCCCCGCCCCCGGCGAGGTTCTCGATCACGAACTGCTTGCCGAACTGGGCCGAGAGCTGCTCGGCCACGATGCGGGCCACGAGATCCACGCTGCCGCCCGGCGCCAGCGGCACGATGATGCGAACCGACTTCTCCGGCCAGGTTCCCGCCTGTGAGAAGGCCGGGCCGGCTGCCGCCAGCGCCAGAGCCCCTGCAAGCACGGCCCGGCGCGGCCAGATGTGACGCGCGCCTTTGTCCGACGCGCGCCCGTCAGCGTTTGAGCGCCCTGATCCGTGATCATTTCTCATGCTTGCCTCCCCGTCGCGTCGACGCGCGGTTTCACAGGCCTCTTTGCGAGCCATGCGAGGAAGCTAGAAAACGAAATGTGTTTTGTATAGTGGAATATGAAACGCGTTTCATTTTATGATGTGCTGCGCTCCGTGGTCGGGGCGGTCTGGCAGGAGCCGTCGATGACACGAGTGGTAGAGCGCGTGCTGGCGCTGATGGAATGCTTCGACGAGGAGCGCCCTGCCCTGCCGCTGCATGAGATCGCCTCGCGCGCCGGTCTACCCAAGGCCACCGCCTTCCGCCTGCTCGCGACGCTGGTCGATGCCGGCTATGTCGTGCAGCTCGGCAATCAGGATTATTGCCTGTCGCACAAGCTGATGCGTCTTGCGGCGATCGCGCAGCGCACCTTCTCGATCCGCGACATTGCGCGGCCGGTCATGATGGATCTTGTCGTCGCCACCGGCGAAACGGTCGATCTCAGCGTGCTCAGCGGCACCAATCGTGTCTGCGTGGACGTGCTTGAAAGCCCGCAGCCGCTCAAGAGCATCATCAGCCCCGGCGAGACGGTCGCGCTCGGGCGCGGTGCGTCCGGTAAGTTGCTGCTGGCCTTCAACGAGGCGCGTCTCATCGACCAGGTGGTCGCTGCCTCCGGCGGCGCAATCGAGCGCGGCTCTCTCGCCGGGCAGCTTGCGCGCATCCGCGAGGACGGCTTCGCGCATACGCGCGGCGAGCGCATCGAGGGCGTCGAGGCGATCTCGGTGCCCATCCGCGACCATGCCGGCCGGGTGAATTACTGCCTCACCGTGACCGGCCCCTCCTTCCGGTTCACGGACAGGCAGGAGCGCTTCACGGCCCTGATGCGCGAGGCTGGCGCCCGCATCTCGGCGAGCCTCGGCGCGTCGGTCCAGAGCCGCACGCACCACGCGGCCTGAAGCTGCTACCTCCACACCATCGCAGGACGTCCCCTTGAACCTATCTGGCCGTATCGCCATTGCCGGCGTGGGCGCGACCCCGCAGGGCCGGCTTCCCGGACGCACGCCGCTCGATCTCGGGATCGAGGCGTTTCGCAACGCGCTGGCCGATGCCGGGCTGAAGAAGTCCGATGTAGACGGCATCCTGACCATGCCCGGCACGACGTCGCCCGAGGGCAGCCTGCATTATCTGCGCTTCGGCGAGGCGGTCGGGATCAATCCTCGCTACACGGGCAGCATGACCATGGGCGGGGCGACTGCCGGCTGCCTTGTCCAGATGGCAGCCCTTGCGGTGGCAGCAGGGCTTGCGAGCGTCGTCGCCTGCGTGTTCGGCGACACGGCCAAGACGGGCGGCAGCCGCTTC
>JBIPLL010000207.1:0-5591 GCA_044368425.1 Beijerinckiaceae bacterium | reverse complement strand
GCGCACCGTCGAGAAAGGCGGCGATGTTCTCGACCGTGTCCTCGTAGAAGACACGGAAAAGCTCCTCCACGGTGAAGCCGAGATGCGGTGTCAGCACGACATTCGGCAGCGTGCGGAACGGATCGTCGTCCGGCATCGGCTCGCGGTAATGCACGTCGAGGCCCGCGCCCGCGATCGCGCCGGAGCGCAGCACATCGGTCAGGGCGGCCTCGTCGACGAGCGGAGCGCGCGCGGTATTGATGAGGTAGGCCGAGGGCTTCATCAGTGCGAGTTCGGACGCACCGATGATCCCGCGTGTCGTCTCGGCCAGCACAAGATGCAGGCTGAGCACGTCGGAGCGCCGCAGCAATTCGTCCTTGGCGACATGAACCGCACCGCTTGCCGCGGCCCGTTCCGGCGTCAGGTTGGGGCTCCAGGCGATCACGTCCATGTCGAAGGCGCGGGCCACCGGGACCATGCGCGAGCCCAGGCGCCCGATGCCCATCAGACCCAGCGTCTTGCCCGCGAGCACATGGCCCATCGTCGTCTGCCAGCCGCCCTCGCGCATGCGGGCGGCCTCGTGGGGAATGTGGCGCGCAAGCGACAGGATCAGCCCCCAGGCCAGCTCCGGCGTTGCCAGATGACCATGGCCGCGCCGGCCGGTGCCGCTGACGACGATCCCTCTTGCCGCCGAGGCAACGAGGTCGAGCGTACGGTTCCTTGCCCCGGTGATGGTGATGAGCTTGAGCGCAGGCAGCCGGGCAATCAGGGAGGCCGGCATCCGGGTTCGCTCGCGCATCGTGCAGAGGATGTCGAAGGGCGCCAGCGCGCCGGCAGCCTCATCCTCGTCGCGGAAGGCGTGGTTGAAGACCGTGATTTCGCAGCGATCACGCAGGACCGACCAGTCGGCCATTTTCAGGGCGACGTCGTGGTAGTCGTCGAGGATGGCGATCCGAAGCATGCAGGCACCGCAGGTTCACGTTCTTGTCGCGGCCGGAACAAGCGCGGGCAAGCCCGCGCCTGCTGCCGGTCTCGCCTCCCTGCTCAGGGATTGGCGGTGGCGATCAGGGCCGAGACGTTCGCCGCACGCCCGATGCTGCGCGAAGCGGCGATCAACCCGTCGCTCTTGGCCTTGCCAATCACCGGCTCGCACAGATCGAAAACCTTCGCGTCGAGTTCCGCATCGGTCAGCGGGCGATGCAGGCTGCCGATGGCGTGCTCGACGAACAGGTGATGCTTCTGGCCGTCGGTCGTGGTGAGGATCGCGTCGACCTGATGCTCGTGGATGCCGGGCGTCGCCACGGCCTTCACCTTCTGGCGCAGGCCGACGATGACCGGATCGGCCACGACCTCGTCGGAATATTCATGCTCGCCGCAGCGACCGTAGACGATGGCGGCAGCGCAGGAATGATAGACCGAGAACTTGCCTTCAAGGCCCGTGCGCGGCGACGTCTTGCCGGTCAGCTCGAGCACCAGAGGATGCACCTTGAGGTCGATCGCGGCGACCTTGTCAGCCGTCAGACCGAGCTTGTTGCGCAGCTGGACGCAAGCGTCGATGGCCGGATGGATGACGATGCCGCAGGCGAAAGGCTTGTAGGTGTTGAGAGCGATCTCCCAGCTGCCGCCGAGATTGTCGACGATCTCGCGCGGGTCGAACTTGGTCGATGCCACATTGGCGAAGCCGCGCGGCGCCTCGATGCCGCGATCCGAGCTGGTATAGTCCTGCTGGGCAAGGAACGCCGCGAAGGTGCCGTTCTGCGCCGCGCGGCCCGGATGGAACGACTTGCACATCGTGCCGAACATCTCGCGCAGGCCCGATGACTGCGTCGCGGCAATGCCGAGCGCCCAGGTCATCTGCTGTTCGTTCAACCCAAGGATCTTGCCGGCGGCGGCCGCCGCACCAAAGACACCGGCTGTGCCGGTAATGTGCCAGCCGCGGTCGTAATGGTCGGGATAGACCGAATTGCCGATCCGGCACTCAACCTCGACTCCGAGAATGAAGGCATGGAGCAGGTCACGGCCGCTGACGGGCCGAGTCTCCGCGAGCGCGAGCAGGCCGGATGCGACCGGGCCGGCGGGATGGATGATCGTCTTCAGATGCGTGTCGTCGAAATCGAAGACATGCGAGGTGATCCCGTTGAGAAACGCCGTGTGCAGGATGTCCGTGCGGTGGCCGCGTCCCAGAACCGTTGCCTGCGCCGGGCCGGCGAAGGGCGCAAGCGCCGCCATGGCGCGGTCGAGGGCGGGATGGATCGATCCGCCGACCGCACAGCCGATCCAGTTGAGGAAGGAGCGCGTTGCCTCGGCATAGACCGCCTCGGGAACGTCGGATGGCTGGTTCTGAACCACGAAACGGGCAAGCGTCCGGGTTACGGCGGCGTTGTCGGTCATTCCTGTCCTCGTCTGTCTGCCGGACTCTTCCGGCCCGTCATGTGGCACATCAACCCCATGCCGCGCCGGATTGTCAACACTTTGACGCACCAATGTCTTGGAAGGTATCGTTTCTGCAGTGCATTTGCCGCATGTGCGGTGCAGCATCGCGGATTTCGCTGAAAAAGTGTTGACGAAAGACAATTCAAGGGCGCAATCTTCCGCCATGAACTCTGCCGAGCCCATCGACATTCTGCGCACGCGATCGCTGTCTAGCGTCCTTGAGGGCGAGATCGAGCGGCTGATCCTGAACGGCGAGATCGCGCCGGGCCGCAAGATCAACGAGAACCAGCTCGCATTGCGCTTCGGCACCAGCCGGGGACCGATCCGGGAGGCGCTTCGTTCGCTCGAGGGGTCGGGTCTCGTCGAGACAATCCCCAACCGGGGTGCCTTCGTCCGCTCGATGAGCGTGGACGAGGTGCGCGAGATCTACGAGGTGCGTGCCGCACTTTTCGCGCTGGCGGGGCGGCTGCTGGCGGAGCGGGCAACTCCCGAGATCGTGCTGCGGCTCGACGGCTTCATCCAGCGGATGGAGCAGGCGACGCAGGAGCAGGATTTCGACAGCTATTACCCGCTCAATGTCGACTTCCACGCCTTCATCCTGGATGCCTGCGGGAATGCCACATTGGCGCGCCAATATCGTGCCTTCGTGCAGCGCCTGACCCTGTTCCGGGCCCGAAGCCTCGTTCAGGGCGGAGGGCTCAACGTCTCCAACCGGGAGCATCGCGAGATGGTGGAAGCCATCCGTGCCCGCGATCCGGACTGGGCTCACGAGGCGCATTGGCGTCACGTGATCAATGCAAGAAACCGCCTGCTGGCGGTGGTGCGGGAGCAGCAAAACGCCGCCTCACCCTGACGCCATCCGTTCAACCACCACCGATGCGGCCGGAAAGAAGCCGCACCAACGGGAGAAACAAGCATGAAGAAGACCTTTGCAACCCTCTTCGCCGCGATGGGCATTGCCCTCGCCGCGGGTGCGGCCAAGGCCGAGCCTGCCGCTTATCCCCACAAGGTGGTGACGCTTGTCACCCATTCGAGCCCCGGCGCAGGTTCAGACATCTTCCTGCGCGAGCTTGCCAAGCAGCTGCCGAAATTCATCAATGCGACCTTCGTGGTCGAAAACGTCAATGGCGGCAGCGGCGCGCGCGCCATGACCAAGCTTGCGACGTCGAAGGGCGACGGCTCGATCTTCTATGCGACGACGCCGACCTATGTGTTCACGTCGCTGCTGTCGAAGCCGCAGCACAGCTACAAGGATCTGCAGCCGCTGGTGAATTTCTTCACCGACCCGACGCTGCTCTATACGCGCGCCGATGGCCCCTTCAAGACGCTGCAGGATGTGATCGCCCATGCGAAGGCCAATCGCGGCCGCTGGGGTGCATCGACCCCTGCCTCGATGGAGCGTCAGGCAGCCGAGCTTCTGCGCAAGGCGGCGGGCGTCAATGCGGCGGTCGTGTCGCATGACGGCGGCGGCGAGCTGATGCTCAACGTGCTCAATGGAACGCTCGACTTCGGCGTCGGCGAGTTCCTCGAGCTTCGCCCGCAGATCGAGGCGAACAAGGTCCGAGTGCTGGCCACGTTCACCGACAAGCGCGTCGACACCATGCCCGACGTCCCGACCGTCAAGGAGCTTGGCTACAATATCGTGCTGCGCAAGTATCGCGGCCTCGCCGGACCGCAGGGCCTCCCGGCCGATGTGATCGCGATCTGGGAAAAGGCGACGCAGCAACTCCTGCGCGATCCGGACTATCTGAAGATCGTCAGGGGTGAGAGCCTGATCCCCGACTTCATGGCCCAGAAGGACTATGCCGCGTTCATCAACCAGTTCGCGACCGAGTCCGAGGCCTTCCTCAAAGAGAATGGCGTGATCAAGTGAGCAATCCCGGCGACCGTGTCGCAGGGTTGAGGGATGCCGCCGCCGGCGGCATCCTGCTCGTTCTTGCGGCTCTCTATTACTGGCAGACCCTTCAGATCCAGGAATCGAGCCTTGCCGACGAGGTCGGGCCGCAGGGTCTTCCCTTCATGCTGGCGGGCTTGCTCGCCGTCGTGGCCGTCGCAATCGGTGTGCGTGGATTGCTGAAGGCAAGGAAGGCCGGAAGCGCCCCCGTTGCAACGTCGAAGGACGAGGTCAAAGGGCATAGTGCCACAATCCTGCGTGCGCTCGGCTTCCTCGCCATCGGCGCTGGATACATCGTGATCGGGCCGGTGGTCGGCTACATCATCGGCATTGCCCTGCTGATCGCCGCCATCGCGATCTATGAGGGGCGCAAGCCCAGCCTCGGCGTTTTCGCCGTTGCCGCCTGCGCGGGCGTGGGCTTCTGGGTCGCCTTCGTCCTCCTGCTGGGCACCGAACAGCCGCAGGGCTGGTTCTTCTGAGGACAGCATCATGGAAGATCTTTCTCGGGCGTTGACCCTGCTGGTCACGACGCCGCTGGTCCCGGTCGCCATCATGGGGCTGATCTGGGGAATAATCGGCGGGGCTCTGCCTGGCATCTCCGCCTCGATAACGATGGCGCTGATCCTGCCGCTGACCTATACGCTCGATCCGATGTCAGCGATCGTGCTGCTGGCGTCGGTCTATATCGGTGCCGAATATGGTGGCTCGATCCCGGCCATCCTGATCCGCACGCCGGGCACCAATTCGGCCGCCGCGACCGTCATCGACGGATACGAGATGAACAAGCAGGGCCGGGCGGGCGAGGCTCTGGGCATCTCGCTCTGGTCAGGCGTCGTCGGGAGCCTGTTCGGGCTCCTCATGCTGATCCTGCTGACGGAGCCGCTGGCACGTGTCGCGCTGCTCTTCAATCCGACATCGTATTTCGCCGTCGGCGTTCTCGGCCTCAGCATCATCGCCTCGCTCGCGGGCGGGTCGCTGCTCAAGGCGCTGGCTGCCGCAATCGTCGGGCTGATGATCGCAACCGTGGGCTCGGACCCGGTCTCTGGTGTGAGCCGCTTTTCCTTCGGCATTCCGGAATTGCTGTCGGGCGTGAAGCCGATTCTCGTCATGGTGGGCCTGTTTGCGGTGAGCGAACTCCTCCAGCAATCGGGCGATGTCGGGTTGACTGCGAAGCTGAAACAGTCGGTGCGCCTGCGCCTGCCATCTTTCCCGATGATGCGGCGGCTTGCCAAGCCGCAGGCAATCGGGTCGGTGGTGGGAACGGTCGAGGGCCTGCTTCCGGGCG
>JBIPLL010000657.1:0-7549 GCA_044368425.1 Beijerinckiaceae bacterium | reverse complement strand
GCCAGTCCCGCGAAGGGGCCAGTCGGGTGGCAGGTATCATGCGGCGCATGAACTCGGGCTGGCGCGATGATGTCGGACTGCATGCCTTGCTTATGAAGACGATCTCAGAAAGCGCGCCGGACAACGTCATTGTCGCTGCCGATTCGACGCAGATCGTTTACACCGGCGTGCAGGATTTCCCGTCGATGCAGCCTCGGTCCTGGCTCACGTCGACAACTGGCTTCGGCACACTCGGTTATGCGCTGCCCGCCGCGATAGGAGCGAAGATCGCCAATCCTGACCGTCAGGTCGTCTGCCTCATCGGCGATGGCGGCCTGATGTTCACGATAGCGGAACTGGCCAGTGCGCTCGACGAGGGAACCGCCTTCCCGATCATCGTCTGGAATAATCGCGGATACGGTGAAATAGCCCTGTACATGGACAAGGCGCAGGTCGGCCGTTGCGGCGTCGACCTTTATGTCCCGGACCTGTGTTCGATCGCCGTGGCGTTCGGCTGCAAGGCGGAGCGGCCGGACAGTCTCGAAGCATTGAAGACCGCAATTAGCCGTTCGTTTTCAGCATCTGTGCCGACGCTGATCGAGATCGATGATCGTGCGCCCTACCTCCGGTAGCGCGCCTTTTAAAAAGTGAATGTTGAAACACATGCGGAGCGTAGGGGCATGGCGAACGAAGCGACACAGGACCCAGTTCTTCGGATCAGCGGACTGCGAAAGTCATTTGGTGAGATTGAGGTCCTTAAGGGAATCTCGCTCGACGTCAGAAGAAACGAGGTCGTCGGAATCATTGGCCCCAGCGGATCTGGCAAATCGACGCTGTTACGCTGCATCAATCATCTGGAGAAGCCGACAGCGGGTGAAATTTTCCTCGAAGGTGCCTTAGTCGGTGGCGATGCAAAAGCACCTGCTTCGTTGCTCGCCGCGCAGCGCGCAGACATGGCTATGGTCTTTCAATCGTTCAATCTCTGGCCGCACAAATCGGCGCTGGAGAACGTCACCGAGACGCTGGTGACCGTGCGCGGCAAATCGCGCGAAGAGGCCAATGCTATTGGCCGCAAGATGCTGGCGAAGGTCGGCCTGTCAGAAAAAGCCGACCAGTATCCCAGCAGATTGTCAGGCGGCCAGCAGCAGCGTGTCGGTATCGCCCGGGCGCTCGCGATGGAGCCCAAGGTCATCCTCTTCGACGAGCCGACCTCCGCCCTTGATCCGGAGTTGGTGGGAGAAGTCCTGAGCGTCATGACCGAACTTGCTCGCGAGGGCGTCACCATGGTGGTCGTCACGCATGAAATGGGTTTCGCGCGCGAGGCTTGCAGTGTCGTGAACTTCATCGACGGTGGAGTCATCGTGGACAGCGGCCCGCCGGATCACATCTTTGGTGGCTCGGCAAACGAGCGGACCAACTCATTTCTATCTCGCTACATGCGACAGCTCGGGCGCGTCCTGAACTGATCCGGGGAGGCAAAATGAACAAGGCATACGACTGGGATTTCTCGCTCATCTTTCGGCATTCTGATGTTCTTCTGGCAGCTCTGCTTGTCACATTCAAACTCATGTTCATGGTCATCCTGCTTGCCATTCCCTTTGGATTCATCTTGGCCATCGGCCGAATGGGCAAGATTGCGCCGACACGCTACCTTTCAGCCGGCGTGATCGAGATCACGCGGGCCATTCCACCCTTGGTTTGGGTGGTGTGGTTTTATTATTGCCTGCCAATTCTGACCGGACTTTCGTTCAGCGCAATGACGACAGTCGTCTTCGCCCTATCCCTCTACACTGGCGTCTTTTTTGCCGAGCTCTTCAGGGCAGGACTCCAGTCCGTCGACCGGGGGGCGGTCGAAGCGGGCTATGCGGGTGGAATGTCTCACCTTCAGGTGCTGAAACGGATCACTGGCCCGATCGCCTTCCTGCGCATTGTTCCGCCATTGATCAGTCAGTGCGTACTTGTGATGAAACAAACCTCCCTGGCCGGCTTCGTCGCCATTCCGGAGCTGCTGTACGAAGGCCAGCGATTGAGCATCCATACATTCAGGCCGATGGAAGTGCTGACAACCATCGCACTGTGCTATGCCGCGACGGTTATCCCCTTGACGTTGATAGCCACAAACATCGAGCAGAAGATTCAGTCCAAGTATTTCAGGCAATGAATAATTCCGCGAAGGATGCGAAACAGATCCAAGTTGATGCAGCATTTTCACAAGCTGATCGCAGCATGTCTCGGCTTCGACAGGTAAAGTACCTGTCACGTGGATCGCTGTTCTGATGCAACCTGAACACAGCTCATTGGGCAGAAGTGGCTGGGGGAATCTGAACGGCGCCGACAGGTGTGTTTTTGTTTCGATGCGGCCTGTGCTGGCCGGGAACAGGAGAGACCATGGCCAGACAGGCGAGGTGGGGCCGCACGACCGACTTCGAGGTGACCAGTGTGAGAGAACACGTCTTCTGCCCCCTCCGAATACTTGCTCGTCCTCATCGACGTCCATTTCTCGCAGCTGCCCAGACAGGGCGCGGGAAACCCCAAAAAGAACGGCCGAGTTTCGGGGAGGTGTATCAACCTCTGACCAAACATCACTTCCGCGCCTCACCAATCAGCCGAAATCCGCGATTGAAGCCAGGCACGAAACTTCAGCCAACTGGAAGCATTAGCGTCAGAGCGCGAGTTTATAACAATGGCTAATCCTGACCTCATATCCTTCGGTCCACTGCCACATCATGCTGAAATTGCGCTTTCGGAGCATTTCAGTGTTCACAAGGCCTATCCGGCTGATGATACTGATGGGGTGATTGCCCGCATCGGTCCGGCTTGCCGGTTTGCCGTAGCGGCCGGGGCCGCCGGACCGCTGACGGATGCACGCTTTGCCCGACTCCCGTCCCTCGAAATCTTGGCGAACTTTGGCGTAGGCTGCGACGCCATAGATGTGGCCGCCTGCGTTCGCCGTGGCATCGTCGTTACCAACACACCCGGCGTTCTTGACGATGAGGTTGCCGATACGACCATCGGCCTCCTGCTTTCAACCATCCGCCGCCTACCAATGCTTGATCGCTTCGTACGCTCGGGGAGCTGGGCCAGCGCAAAGGCACCGTGGACGGCTACGCTTGTCGGAAAGCGCGTGGGCATTATCGGCATGGGGCGGATTGGTCAGGCAATTGCGCGTCGTCTTTCTGGTTTCTCATTAGCGGAGATAGCCTACCACAGCCGTCGTCCGGTCCAGGGGCTTGGATTTCGACACCAGCCCGACCTGGTTTCGCTGGCGCGTGAAGTCGATGTGCTGATCGTGATTGTACCTGGCGGACCTGCGACAAACGGGCTTGTTACCAGAGAAGCTCTTGAAGCTCTTGGCCCAACAGGTTGCTTCATCAACGTCGCGCGGGGGTCGGTGGTCGATGAGACGGCGTTGCTCGATCTGTTGCAGACCGGCCAACTCGGAATGGCCGGCCTTGATGTCTTCATGAATGAACCAAATCTGGACCCGCGCTTTTTCGAACTCGATAACGTAATTCTCTTACCGCACGTCGGCTCCGCAACGCATGAAACGCGTGAGCGCATGGGCGCGCTTGTCGTCGAGAATCTGGTAGCGTGGAGAGATGGCAGACCCTTGTTGACCCCTTTGCCGGAAACGCCGCAGCGGGGGCATGGTCTTGCTTTGGTCTGAAACTCCTGCGTTTCTGGGCGCTTCTTCGGGTGTTAAGTCGACGATTTCAAGTGGCCAAACCCGTCTCGGAGGTGAATCAAACCCGTGTCTTGACGAGGCGATTCAGCGGACACGCGTCTTCCTCGACATGCATGACAGAGCGATGAAGGACGCGGGCGAGATCGTGCAGGCACTGGCCAACATCGTGTCACCTGCCGACGACATCGAGCGCGACCTTTTCGATCTCACGCATGCAGTTGCATGCGGCAGCTCGATGCCGCACGAAATCGCGCTGTTCAAGCCGGTCGACTGTTCGCTTGAGTACCACATCGCTGCGGAAATCTGTGCCGGGGGCCTCGCTCTTGCTTGAGCCGACAAGAAGCGACCGGGCTTGCGCTATCGTCACCCCGGAGTGGGGGCTGGCCGTCGCATATGGACTTGCGGCTCTGGCGAGGGCGACCGTGATCGCGCTCATTCCGATCATGGCATATCGCCAGCTCGGCAGCGCTCAGAACGTATCGGAGTTGTATTTAATTGCCAGTCTCGGCGGTATCGCGGTCAACCTATCGCTGCCGAGGATGCTGCACGGACTGGGCCGCTGGCCCGTATTCGTTCTTGCGGCCGCCGCCGGTGCCGGGTCCGCACTAGCTCTGGTCAGCGGGTCCCTGCCCGGCCTCATGGTCGGCCTAATGCTACAGGTGCTGATGGTTCTGATCTTTGAGAATGTCATCACTTTGTTCGTACTTGACTATATTGCGCGCCGCAGGCTTGCCGCATTCGAGCCGCGGCGCGTTCTGCTCGGCGGTATCGCCTATATCATCGGTCCATGGCTCGGCGTCTGGATGGCGGAGCGGTTTGCGCCCGGAAGTGCGCTGGCTCTCAGCGCGCTGTGCGCCATTGCAGTGCCAATATCAGTGTATTTCCTGGTTGCCACGCGTCAGGCGCAAGTCGACGCGCCGCCGACCGGAAAGAGTGGTTCTAACATCAGGAAGTTTCTGGGACAGCCGCGCCTGCGCCTTGCGTGGATGCTAGCGACCTTGCGCGCTTCGTGGTGGTGGATGTTCATGGTCTATACGCCCATCATTGCCGTCAGCCGTGGCCTTGGTTCCTCAGGCGGCGCGCTACTCATTGCCGGTGCGTCGGCATTGCTGTTGCTTGCCCCTCTCTGGAGGCGGCTCGCGCAGCGAACCGGCATGCGCTGGCTCCTCATGGGCTCTTACACGGTGAGTGGTATCAGCACCGTTTCGTCGGGCATGGTGCTCGACAACTCCGTCTGGATCGGCGCGACCATGCTCTTGCTCGCCGCCGTGGCGATGAGCGCGATCGATGCGATGGGCAATGTCCCGTTCCTGCGCGCCGTCCGAGCGCATCAGCGCACTGCGATGCTCCCAATTTATAGTACCTATCGCGACGTGGCTCAGATCGCACCAGCGGGCCTGTTCGCGATCCTGCTCCTCTTCATGCCGCTGCCAACTGTCTTTGTTGTCATCGGCATCCTGATGTTCGTCGCCGCCGCATTCTGCGGTCTTCTGCCCCGGCGCCTGTAAGGTGGTCGCCATTTGGCGGAGAGGTTAGCGGCTTCGCCAAGCTTGGTATGCCCTGCCTACGCCGCCAATTTGATGCCGGCAGTGCCCGTTTGGACGTCAGCTGGGGGTTCGTCCGCCCAACGCATTGGGAGGCCGGGAGGCATTTTGGCAAGCGACCCACCGGCCTATGCCGGCCTGTGACTCCGATGGCGTTCCGAAGGCATTGAGGCAAATGGGTTCGGTCAGACAAACCAAGAAAGCCTCGGAAAGCCTGAGAAAGCGCCCTGCCCCGGCTTCGATCAGACTGCGCAGAGCTGACGCCACCGGGTGAGCGCACCAGCACGTCGGTCTCTAAAAATCTGGCGGCTGGTGTGGTGACGCCCGGCGTTGAAGGGGTTGTGGAGCGAGCCGTGGACGGCGGCGAATTTCTGCAGACTTCGCATGCGCCGGAACCGCAGCATCGCCCGTTCCCGTCGTCGGAAGGGCTGATGCGAATTCTCGACCCGGTTGTTCAACCAGCGGCCGACGTTGCGCTTGTCGGTGGCGCCCAGAGCCTTGAGCGCAGCACCATAGGACGCCAGGCGATCCGTCACGATCGTCTCGGTAGCGCCATGTCGCTTTAGCGATTTCCTGAGGAAGTTCGCTTCGCAGCCCTTCGGGTCAACGCTGCCTTCTTGTCCCGGCGCTTCGTCACGAAGCTTTCCAGCACCTCGCCTTCGTGGTCGACCGCTCGCCACAGGTAATGCTTCACCCCCGCTGATCTTCACGAAGGCCTCGTCGAGATGCCAGCGCCGATGCCGGAGATGCCGCATCGCCTGCGCCCGGCTGCGTTTGATCTCGGCCGCGACAATCGTCCCGAACCGGTTCCACCAGAACCGAACGGTTTCGTGGGTGACGTCGATCCTGCGGTCGTGGGGCAGGTCCTCGACGTTCCGGAGCGAGGGCGGGTAGCGGACATCAAGCATCACGGCCAGCCGGATGATCTCGGGGCTCGTCTTGAAGTCGCGAAAGATGCGGGCGTGGCTCATGCCGGCGAGGCTAGCGCCACCCGGCCCGACGGCAGGCCGATGTTCCTCTGACACTGCCCGCCTACGGCATCGGAATTCGTTCCCCCGTTGCCGGAACGTCATACCCCGCTTGAAATGATGGACGATTGGCCAATTCCACATACCAGCGGCAAACGTTGCGATACTCCTTGATATCGATGGTCTGCCACTCGAAACGCGAAATCCACGGCCAGATCGCGATATCGACAATCGAGAGGTCGCCAAGGACGTAGGAGCGGCCGTCAAGCTGTCGATCGAGAACACCGTAGAGGCGTTTGCCCTCCTTTAGGTAGCGCTCTTCACCGAAGGGGCTCTTTCCAGGATTGAACTTCACGAACTGATGCAACTGACCGAGCATGGGGCCCAGCCCAGCCATCTGCCACATCATCCACTGTACAGCGTCCCAGTAGCCTGCCTTGTCCTTTGGTATCAGGCGCCCGGTCTTGTCAGCCAAATAAAGAAGAATTGCACCAGACTCCATTATTGACAATCCGGTGTCGCTGTCAAAAATCGCAGGGATCTTGTTGTTAGGTGAAATCTTGATAAAATCTGGAGCGAACTGATCGCCATTGCTTATGTTAACTGTCTTTACATTGTATTCAAGTCCCAATTCTTCAAGAGCGATAGAAATCTTGCGACCGTTCGGTGTTTTCCAAGTGTAAAGATCGATCATTGATTTATCTCCGTTTGCGGCTTTGAAGAGAGGCTTCGAGACGATAATGCGTTCATAGATACCCCAATCTCCAAAATCCAAAGCTGGAATAACATGCTTTTCTGTAGTATTTATTTGCTGTAATCAGAAATCAATCCAAGCACGCAAGGGACAAGCGCGCGACCAATGGCGGCTGTATTTTGAGCGTCAAGATGTACTCCATCGACTTGATCAGCCTCGGCCACATCCGCCGCATCGAAAAACCCACAACCCATGTCTTTCGACAGGGCTTCATAGAAGCCTGCGATCTTTTTTGACTCGCCGATGGCTTCGTCAAAAACATCAAGGAAGTACGGATCCTTTGATGCAACCAAATGTGGCGGGGCCACCACCAGCACCTTCGGAGGGTGAGTTTCGGACAGGAGGCGAGGCTCATGCCGCCGCACGATTTCCACCAGCCGGCGCATGCCCTGCATGGCGCCGATCGCACGCCCGCAGACGATTGATTGCAGATCATTCGTGCCGAGCATCAAGATTACCAGATCGAGAGGCGCATGGGTGTAAAGCAGGGTAGGAAGGATGCTGGCTCCATTGATCTCGCAATCGGCCTGCATGAGCGAAAAGGCCGTGGTTCGACCTCGCAGCCCCTCCGAAATCACCGTGTACCCCGGACCAAGCTCTCGCTGAAGAACGTCAGGCC
>JBIPLL010000045.1:0-10553 GCA_044368425.1 Beijerinckiaceae bacterium | reverse complement strand
CGAAGATCAGGTCTGCGATATTGATGATCACGAGCGCCAGGAACAGGGGCGTCGCGAACAGGACCAGCTTGCCGGTGACCGGATCGGGCGCCTTGACGAAGAATTTCTGGCCGTGAAGCTCCTTCGTGATGCGCATGCGCTTCGACATGAAGCGCACCACCGGGTTCTTCGACACGTCCTGGTCGCCCTCGGGCACGACGAGCATCTTGATGCCGGTCGCGATCAGGAAGGCGCCGAAGATGAACAGGATCCACTCATATTCCTGCACGAGCGCCGCGCCGATGGCGATCATCAGGCCGCGCAGGATCAGGACGGCGATGATGCCCCACAGCAGCGCGCGATACTGATAGGCGCGCGGAATGGCGAAATACCCGAAGATCAGCGATATGACGAAGACATTGTCGATGGACAGCGACTTCTCGATGAAGAAGCCCGTATAATATTCCATCGCCCGGGTGCCGCCCATGTCGTACCAGACCCAAAGGCCGAAGAGCAGGGCAAAGCAGATGTAGAAGGCCGAGAGCTTGAGGCTTTCGGCGACGCCCATCTCCTTGTCGTCCTTGTGCAGGATGCCAAGGTCGAAGGCGAGCAGCGTGATGACGATACCGAGGAAGAGAAACCACTTCCAGGTCGGCGTGCCGAGAAATTCGGCGAGCATGAATTCCATCATGGGATGAAGCCCCGGTCGGTGCGCAGGGCCTTGAGGCCCCCCTTGGTGACTGACGAAGTTCCGACATCGCGCGGCTGTGCCTGCGCCAGAGGGGCCCGGAACCAGACCTGCAATTGGGGCCGAATGGCGGCAATTTCAAGAGCGAGATCATGACATGATATTTACATACATTTCATGGGTTTGATGGCGCCGGCCGGATCGGGCCACGCACCGGATCGGCTGCACGAATTTTCATCAGGATGACTACAAAACAGACATCGGCATCGCAGCGCGGCCTTGACAGGCGGCAAGCCTGACCATCGTGATGGAGTCGATCAGGCAAGCCGGCTTCCGGGCGGCATCTTGCGGACGCTATCCGGCAGCGGGACATATGAACCCAGGTCGCGAGGATGCCGTGCGCATGGTGTGGCTCATGGTGCCCTTTCGGTGATGCGGCCAGCGGGGCACGGACCTTGCAAGGATCCTGCATCGTTGATCGGGCACCGCGAGCCCGCAAGTCCGATCGCAGCATCCGAACCGTCCTCGCCAGAAGAGTCTCGCGAACCCGCCTCTCCTGAAGCAGCCCCCACTTTTTGGAGCCGATGCCGATGTTCTCGTCCCTTGCCCCGACGCTGGTCGCCTCCGGCCTGGCCGGGATCGCCCGCCGCACCTTGCTGAGCGCCCTGACCGGAGCGGCCGCTTTGACGGCCATCGGCATATCCGCTCTGCCTGCCGCAGCCCAGACCCCGGTCCGCTTCACGCTGGACTGGCGCTTCGAGGGGCCGTCGGCCCTGTTCCTGATGGCGCTGGAGAAGGGCTACTTCAAGGCCGAGGGCCTTGACGTGACCATCGACACCGGCAACGGCTCGCGCGAGGCGATCCCGCGCGTGGCATCCGGCACCTACGACATGGGGTTCGGCGACATCAATTCGCTCATCCGCTTCCGCGACGAGAACCCGGGCGTCGATGTGAAGGCCGTGCTCATGGTCTATGACAAGCCGCCCTTCTCCATCGTGGGCCGCAAGAGCCGTGGCATCAGCACCGATGTGAAAAGCCTCGAGGGCAAGAAATTCGGCGCGCCCGCGACCGATGCCGCGTTTGCGCAATGGCCGATCTTCCGCACCGTGAACAAGCTCGACGAGAGCAAGATGCGGCTTGAGAATGTCGGCTTCCCGGTCCGCGAGCCGATGCTCGCCGCCGGCGAGGTCGATGCCGTGTTCGGCTTCGCCAATTCGTCCTTCATCAACCTCAAGTCGCGCGGCGTGCCGGCTGACGACATCGTCGTGATGCTGATGTCCGATTACGGCGTCGAGCTCTACGGCAACGTGGTGATGGTTTCGCAGAAGATGATTGCCGAGAAGCCGGAGGTCGTGCGCGGCTTCGTGCGGGCGCTCGTCAAGAGCGTGCGCGACACCGTCGCGAATCCCTCGCTGGGCGCCGACCTCGTCATCAAGCGCAATGACGTCGCCAAGAAGGAGGTTGAGCTTGAGCGCCTGAAGATGACGCTGGACCAGAATGTCGTGACCCCCTGGGTCAAGGCAAACGGCTTCGGTGGCGTCGAGAAGGCCCGCTTCGACCGCGCGCTCGACCAGATCGGCCTGACCTTCACCTACAAGCGCAAGCCGACCATGGAGGAGATCTTCGTCGATACCTTCCTGCCGCCGGCAGCCGAGCGCCGCATCCATTGAAGTCGGGTCATCGAGCCGGGGGGACACGATGGCAGCCTTCGTCGACATTCATGACGTGACCCATGTCTATGGCGGGGCGGACGCGACCCCCGCCGTCGAGGGGCTGACCGTGCGCGTGGCGCAAGGCGAGTTCGCGGCCGTCGTCGGCCCGTCGGGCTGCGGCAAGTCGACCCTGATGAAGCTCGCCACGGGCCTGCAATTTCCCCGGGCCGGCACGGTCATCGTGGCGGGCGAGCAAGTGACCAAGCCGGTGCGCATCACCGGCATGGCCTTCCAGAACCCGACCATGCTCCCCTGGCGCACCACGCTCGAGAACGTCCTCCTGCCGCTCGAGATCGTGGACCCGCATCGCAGGCGCATGCGTCGCGAGCGCGATCGCTACGTCGCCAAGGCGGAGGCGCTGCTCGCCTCCGTCGGCCTGAAGGGCATGGGCTCGAAATATCCGTGGCAATTGTCGGGTGGCATGCAGCAGCGCGCCTCGCTCTGCCGGGCGCTGATCCACGAGCCCAAGCTCCTGATGCTCGACGAGCCCTTCGGCGCGCTCGACGCCTTCACGCGCGAGGAACTCTGGTGCGTGGTGCGCGACCTGCACGCGACCCAGAACTTTACCGTGATCCTCGTTACCCACGACCTGCGCGAGGCCGTGTTCCTGTCCGACCACATCTTCTGCATGAGCGCACGCCCCGGCCGGATCATCGCCGAGCGTAAGGTGGACCTGCCGCGCCCGCGCGACCTCGAGGTCACCTACAGCCACGAATTCAACGACATCGTCCACGAATTGCGCGGGCACATTGCCCATGCACGTCAGGCAGCCTGAGGAGCGCGGCGACCATGATGAGCGTGCAACGCCGCCGCCAGCTCGCACTGGCGCCCTGGATCTTCACGCTGGGCTTTTTCCTGCTCTGGGAAGCGATCTGCCACGTCTTCGCCGTCCGGTCCTTCATCCTGCCGGCGCCGAGCCAGATCCTCGTCGCGATCGTCGAATACAGGGGCCCCCTGATCAAGCATGGCTGGCACACACTCTGGATGACGGTGGTGGGCTTCGCCATCGCGGTTGTCGTCGGCCTGTTCCTCGGCCTGGTGCTCGGGGCCTCGCGCCTGATCTATGCCGGCACCTACCCGCTGCTGGTCGGCTTCAACTCGATCCCCAAGGTCGCGGTCGTCCCGATCCTGCTGTTCTGGTTCGGCGTGGGCTGGGTTCCCCCGGTCATCACGGCTTTCCTGATCTCTTTCTTCCCCATCGTCGTGAATGTCGCGACCGGCATCGCCACGATCGAGCCCGAGATCGAGGACGTGCTGCGCGCGCTCGGCGCCTCGAAACGCGACATCCTGCTGAAGGTCGGTATTCCGCGGGCGTTGCCCTATTTCGTCGGCTCGCTCAAGGTCGCCATCACACTTGCTTATGTCGGCTCGGTGATCGCGGAGCAGAACGCCTCGAATGTCGGCATCGGCAACCTGCTGCAGCGCGCGAGTGCCGACTTCAACGTCCCGCTCGTCTGGGGGGCGCTGATGGTGCTCGCGGTCATGGGCGTCGCCATGTATGCCGTCACCGCCTGGCTGGAGAGCCGGATGACCGGCTGGGCCCAGCGTTCGCAGACAGGCAACGCCTGAGCCCGTCAACCCTTTGCTGCATTGCACCTTGACAGGCGGGCGCCGGCGGGTCCCACTCGCGCCCCGCCGGTCCTGAGCCGGCTTGCGCTGCCGGCGGGACGGATGCTGCAGAAAACCGACGATTTCGACGCGCTGTCGCGCGATTTCCGCTGGGCGATCCCGACCCGCTACAATATCGGCGCCGATGTCTGCGACCGCTGGGCCGCGACCGCCCCCGACCGTCCTGCCATTCTGGAGGCCGGCGCCGACGGGTCGCTGGCGGCAATCACCTATGGCCGCTTGCGCGCGCGTTCCAATCGCCTCGCGAATGCACTGGTCAGCCACGGCCTGCGGGCCGGCGACCGGGTCGCCATCATGCTGCCGCAGGGCGAGGCGGTGCCGCTCGCCCATATCGCCACCTACAAGATTGGCGCCATCGCCGTGCCGCTGGCAGCCCTGTTCGGCGTCGATGCCATCTCCTACCGGCTGCGCGATGCGGGCGCACGCGTGCTGGTCACCGATGCCGCCGGGCTGGCGAAGCTTCGGACCGTGACCGATCCCTTGCCGGATCTGGGTATGGTCATCAGCATCGACGGCCCCGACCGTATGGGGCCGGGGCGCGAGGCACTGGGTTTCGCGGATCTGCTGGCTGGCGAGAGCGAGGATTTCACGCCGCTGGACACATCTGCCGACGATCCGGCCATGATGATCTACACATCGGGCACCACCGGCCAGCCGAAAGGGGCGCTCCACGCCCATCGCGTGCTGCTCGGCCACCTCCCCGGCGTGCAATTGCCGCACGAATTCCTGCCGCAGCCCGGCGACAGGCTCTGGACCCCGGCCGACTGGGCCTGGGCCGGGGGTCTTCTTAATGTGCTTCTGCCCGCGCTGCATTTTGGCGTGCCGGTCGTCGCCCGCAAGTTCGAGAAATTCGAGGCGGAGGCGGGCTTCGACCTGATCGCGCGGGCAGGGATCCGCAACGTCTTCATCCCGCCGACGGCCTTGCGGATGATGCGCTCCGTCGAGCGCCCGGCCTCCCGGTTCAGGCTCGACCTGCGCACGCTGGCCGCCGGCGGCGAGGCGCTGGGCGCCGAGACGCTCGCCTGGGGCCGGGAGGAACTGGGGCTGACGATCAACGAGTTCTATGGCCAGACCGAGTGCAATCTCGTGCTGGGGTCCTGCGCCGCGCTCGGCATCGTGCGGCCGGGCTCCATCGGCAAGCCGGTGCCCGGCCACCGCGTCGCCGTGATCCGCCCCGACGGCACGCCTTGCCAACCGGAGGAGGAAGGCCAGATCGCCATTGCCCGGCCCGATCCCGTCATGTTCCTCGGCTACTGGAACAGGCCTGAGGCGACCGCGGACAAATTCGTTGGCGACTGGATGAAGACGGGCGACCAGGGTGTGCGTGACGCGGACGGTTATGTGCGCTTCGTTGGGCGCGACGACGACGTCATCACCTCGTCGGGCTACCGGATCGGCCCGGTGGAGATCGAGGACTGCCTGTTGCGCCATCCGGCCGTCGCACTTGCCGCCGTAGTGGGCAAGCCCGATCCCCTGCGCACCGAGATCGTCAAGGCCTTCATCGTGCTGAAGGACGGGCACGCGCCCTCGGACACGCTGGAGGCCGATATCCGCGCCTTCGTGCGCGAGCGGCTCTCGGCGCATGAATATCCGCGCGAGATCGCGTTCCGCAACGACCTGCCCCTGACCACAACCGGCAAGATCATCCGTCGCGTGCTGCGCGACGCGAACTGATCAGTCGTCGTCCAGCCCGGCAATCGCACGCGCGAAATCGGCCGCGGCGAAGGGTTCGAGATCGCCGACCCCCTCGCCCACGCCGATGAAATGCACCGGCAGGCCGAAGCGCGCCGCAAGCGCCACGAGGATGCCGCCGCGCGCCGTGCCGTCGAGCTTGGTCATGACAAGCCCGGTCACGCCCGCCATCTTGCCGAAGGCCTCGACCTGGCTCACCGCGTTCTGGCCCACCGTCGCATCGAGTACGAGCACGCAATCATGCGGCGCGTCAGGGTCGACCTTGCGGATGACGCGCACGATCTTCTCGAGCTCCGCCATCAGCCCGGCCTTGTTCTGCAACCGGCCCGCCGTATCGATCAGCAGCACATCGACGCCCGCCGCCCTGGCCTGCGTCATCGCCTCGAAGGCCAGTCCGGCGGCATCGGCCCCCTGCGCGCCGGAAATGACGCGCGCGCCCGTGCGCTGGCCCCAGACCTGCAATTGCTCGATGGCCGCCGCCCGGAACGTGTCGCCGGCCGCGAGCATGACCGAGAGGCCCTGCGCCCGGAATTTCTGCGACAGCTTGCCGATCGTGGTGGTCTTGCCCGAGCCGTTGACGCCCACCATCAGCAGGACATGCGGTTTGCCCCGCCCCAGCACGAGCGGCTTCGCCACCGGCGTCAGGATCGCCTCCACCTCGCGGGCGAGGATCGCGCGCACCTCCGCCGGGTCGATTTCCTTGTCGTAGCGCCCGGCCGCGATCGCCTTGACCACGCGCTGCGCCGTCTCGACGCCGAGATCGGCCTGGATCAGGAGATCCTCGAGATCCTCGAGCGTGGCCGCATCGAGCTTGCGCTTGAACAGGATGCCGGTGAGGCCGCCGCCGATCGAACTCGACGTGCGCTTCAGTCCCTCGCGCAGCCGCTGCCACCAGGAACGGCGCGTCGCCTCCGGCGCGTCCTCCGGTTCCGGCTCGGCCGGCGTCGCGAAGACGATGCCAGCCGGCAATGCGGGCGCTGCATCGGCTGCAGGAAGAGCTTCGGCCTGCGCCTTGATGGACGATGCGGCGGGTTCGGCAGGAGCAGCGACGTCGCCCCCCGCCATGTCGACAGGCCGTGGCTCATCCGCCAGGGCAAGCGGAACGGGTGCTGCCTTGCCGGCAGCGTCATTTTCGGATGGCACATCGGAGCCCGCGCCCGTCGGCCGCGCCGGCTCTTCGCCCCGTCCAAACAGACGCGCGAACAGGCCACGCGGCTTCGTCGACTCGGCCTTGTCGTCGCTCATCGACTGCTCCTGCGGCGGTCCATTGCTGTGTAACGCTTGCCGGACGCCTCGCGACCAGATAGCCGCTCAATCATGACGGGTGAAGAGCTTCTCGCGCGTGTCCTGCACCGCGATCCGATGATGCTGGTGATCGACAAACCGGCCGGCCTGCCGGTCCATGTCGGACCGCGCGCCGCCGAGCAGCGCGGCCCGGTGCTCGAGCCGCTCTTCGACGCCTTGCGCTTCGGCCTGCCCAATTCGCCGTCGCTGGCCCACCGCCTCGATCGCGACACGTCCGGGTGCCTGATCCTGGGCCGCCACCGCAAGGCATTGGCGCGGCTCATGGACCTGTTCAAGGCAGGCGCCATCGACAAGACCTATTGGGCCGTGGTGGAAGGCGCGCCGGCGGACGATGAAGGACTGATCGACCTGCCGCTCGGCCGCCTCGATCCCACGCGCGGCTGGTGGATGAAGGTCGACCCCGCGGGGTTGCCGTCGCGCACGCGCTGGACGGTGATGGGGCGCGGCCAGGACGCCCATGGCCGCCCGCTTGCCTTCGTGGAACTGGAACCCCTGACCGGCCGGACGCATCAGTTGCGAGTTCATTGCCGCGCCATGAACTGGCCGATCCTGGGCGACCCGGTCTATGGCCACGGGCCGCGCTTCGGCGAGCCGCGCCTGCACCTCCATGCCCGCTCGGTGCGCGTGCCGATCGAGGCGGCTGCACCGCCCGTCGAGGCCGTCGCCGCGCCGCCCGGCCACATGCATGCCGCGCTCGCGGCCTGCGGCTGGCGGGAGCCAACCACGGGCGCCTAGCTCACAGCCTCGTCGAGGTCGACCGTCGAGCGCTCTCCGATGTCGCTGTAATGGGTAGCCAGCCAGTTGCGGCCAGCCTCCCTGCCGATATCGCGCAGGTGCTCCAGGAAGGCGAAATCCGTCGAGAGGCGCGACGCGGCCGTGATCTCCTTCAGGGCGTCCCCTCCGTCGATCCTGTGCATGTTGACCCGCTTGTAGCGATCGCGGCTCAGCGTGCCCTCGTCGATGAGCTCGGTGACGAAGCGCACGGCACGCAACTCGCGCAGGAGCGTGGCGTTGAACGTGATCTCCGTCAGCCTGTTCTGAATCTCGCGGGCGCTGCGCGGCACCTCGTCGCGCTTGAGGGGATTGATCTGCACGAGCACGAGATCGTCCGTCTCGATGCCGTAGAACAGCGGATAGAGGGGCGGATTGCCCATATAGCCACCGTCCCAATAGTGCTCGCCCTCGATCTCCACCGCCTGGAACAGCATGGGAAGGCAGGCGGAGGCCGCCAGATGGTCCGGCGTCAGCTCCCGCCCCTCGAACACCTTGATCTTGCCCGAGCGGACATTGGTGGCGCTGATGAAGAGCTTGATCTGGTCGCAATGCCGGACCCGCTCGAAGTCGATCAGCTCGGCCAGCGTGTCCCGCAGCGGATTGATATCGAGCGGATTGGTCTGGTACGGGCTCAGAAGCCGCATCCAGGCATCGAAGAACCAGAAGCCTGGCGTGTTCTCGAAATCCCGACCGCCCATCAGCTTCTGGATGAGATTGCGCTGCAGCGGGCTGAAGTGACCATCGACGCTGACGCGTCTCCAGAACGCCTCGAGCTGCTGGCGCGCACCTTCGGGGCCGCCATCAAGGAAGCCCTCTGCGAGAACGATCGCATTCATCGCGCCGGCGCTTGTTCCCGAGATCGCCTCGATGGCGAGCCGGCCGTCGGCGAGCAGCGCGTCGAGGACACCCCAGGTGAAGGCGCCATGCGCACCGCCGCCCTGCAGCGCCAGGGAGACGGCCTTGCGGGCTTTCGGGCCGCCAGAGGCGCCGGGCCCCGGTGCCTGCGACGTCATGTCGCGCATATCGGGCATTCGACCGCGCCCGCGGGTCGCTCCTGTGCCACCCGTCATTGCGCGGTCCAGCCGCCATCGATGCAGGCATTGGCTCCGGTGATCGAGGCCGCCGCATCCGAGACGAGAAACCAGGCATAGGCTGCCACCTGCTCGGGCGTGACGAAGGCCTTGGTCGGCTGGGCGTGAAGCATCACGTCCTTGATCACCTGCTCGCGCGTCAGCCCGCGCGCGGCCATCGTGTCCGGAATCTGCTTCTCGACCAGCGGCGTCCAGACATAGGCGGGGCTGATGCAGTTGCAGGTGATGCCCGAGGTCGCCAGTTCAAGCGCAACGGTGCGCGTGAGGCCCAGGAGCCCGTGCTTGGCGGAGACATAGGCCGACTTGAAAGGCGAGGCAGTGGTGGCGTGAGCGGAGGCGATATTGATGATTCGCCCGAAAGACCGCGCCTTCATGCCGGGCACCGCCGCCTTGATCGCATGGAACGGCGCCGAGAGGTTGAGCGCGAGAATCGCGTTCCACTTCTCGACCGGAAAGTCCTCGACCGGCGAGACGTGCTGCATTCCCGCATTGTTGACGAGAATATCGAGCCGGCCGAACTGCGACTCTGTGTCTCGGATGAGATTTTTTACGGCGTCCGGATCGATCAGATTGGCAGGGCAAAATGCAACGTTAACCCCTGTCGCGCCCCTGAGATCTTCACATAACGATTTGGCTTCATCGTCGCCGGCAAGGCCGTTAAGCATAACGTCGCAGCCATTTCGGGCCATTTCTCGCGCAATAGCGAGCCCAATTCCGCTGGTTGACCCCGTGATCAGGGCAACTTTCCGGGTTTCAGCCATTTTCATCTCCCGTTCCTGCAACACTCTTTCCACCATTGCGAACAGAATTGCGCTATTCACCGCCCTTCCTTGTAGACATCGAGCCATTCAGATATGTAATACAACCACCGGTTGCGCTGGCTCACGATTCGCGTGTTCATGCAATCCGAGAATCTGGTCGATGGAAGACGGGGCAAAAGACGATGAGTGCTGTAGCAGCGATTGACCACGAGGGCGAATGCGCCCACGCCAAGGCCCGGCAGTCGGCCGCGGCTGGCATGCTGATCGAGGCCGAGCGCCTCTGCCGCGAGCGCGGCGTTCGCCTGACACCGATCCGGCGCAGGGTTCTGGAAGTTCTCGTGGGAACGCATCGCCCACTGGGAGCCTATGATATCGCCGATGCGCTGGGGCAGGAAGAGCGCCGGCGCCTCGCACCGATCACGATCTATCGAGCACTCGACTTCCTGCTCGAGAACGGGCTGGCGCACCGGCTTGAGACGCGCAACGCCTTCATCGCCTGCGCCCGCCCGCACATGCCCGGCGAAACCATCGCCTTCCTCATGTGCGAGAATTGTGGCGGCGTTGACGAGGTCATGTCTCCCGACATCAAGGCCGCGATCGACGACTCCGCACGACGCATCGGCTTCGAGCCGCGCCTGCGCGTGATCGAGGTGGCGGGCATCTGCGGGCATTGCCGGGCACGCTGAGGCGCCACCGGCACCTTGACGCGAGCTCTGTTGCAGCGCACCTGACAGCGACCGGGCGCAATGCGCCCTCGGAGAGGTGCTGATGCGAGAGATCCTCGCCCCGTTATCAGCCGGCAATGCTGGCGATGACACCGTAATGGACGAGACATTAGCCGGGCTGGCGGATTGCCTGCCGTCAGGTGCCCGTCCCCGCCATCGCACCGTCGCGGTGGCCATTGGCGACGTTATCGTGGGCA
>JBIPLL010000078.1:0-8388 GCA_044368425.1 Beijerinckiaceae bacterium | reverse complement strand
ACTCCAGACAGGTCAGGCGGGCACGGTCTCGCCGCGGATCCGCGCCAGGGTGGGCACGAGCGAGAGAAGTTCCCGCGTATAGGGGTGGGTCGGGGCCACGAAGAGCGTCTGCGCGTCGGCTTCCTCGACGATCTCGCCGCCGCGCATGACCGCCACGCGGTCGCACATCTGGCGCACCACGGCGAGGTCATGGCTGATCAGCAGGAGGGTCAGGCCGGTCAGGTCGCGCAGGTCCTTGAGCAGGTTGAGGATCTGGGCCTGGACGGAGACATCGAGTGAGGAAGTCGGTTCGTCGCAGACGATCAGGCGCGGTCGGGCGGCCAGCGCGCGCGCGATGGAGAGCCGCTGGCGCTGGCCGCCCGAGAAGGCGTGCGGATAACGCTGGGCGACCTCCGCCGGCAGGCCGACAGCCTCGATCAGCGTCGCAACGTCGTCGGCTGCTTCCGTATGGTTCGCAGCGAGGCTGTAGAACAGGATCGGCTCGGACAGGATGGAGCCAACGCGCAGGCGCGGATTGAGCGAGGAATAGGGATCCTGAAAGATCATCTGGATCGCCTGGCGCAGTGCGCCGACGCGCGGGCGGGCTCCTTCGCCCACGATGGTCTGGCCGGCATAGGTGATGCGGCCGGCGCTGGGGCGCGTGAGCCCGGCCACGACATTGGCCGTCGTGGTCTTGCCGCAGCCCGATTCTCCCACGAGGCCGAAGCACTCGCCCTGCCGGATCTGGAAGCTCACGTCCTTCACCGCGCGGAAGCTCTGGCCGCGCGAGCCCGGCAGCCAGCCGCCGGTGACATAGTCCACGGACAGGTTCTCGACGGTCAGGAGCGGCTTGTCGCTGGCCGCGATCGCGGGTGCGGCCACCGCCTTCAGCCGTGCGCGGGCCGCCTGTGCCTCGCCCTTGCCCTCGTCGCCGAGAACGGGAAAACGCTCCAGCCGCTCGTCGATGCGCGGGACCGCGCCGATGAGCGCACGGGCATAAGGCGCTTGCGGGCTGCGCAGGACGCGAGCGGTCGGGCCACTCTCGACGACCGTGCCGCGATGCATGATCGTGACCGTGTCGGCGATCTGGGCGACGACGCCCATGTTGTGCGTGACGAGCAGGATGCCGAGGCCGCGATTGTCGGCCAGATCGCGCAGGAGCTTGAGGATCTGCGCCTGGACCGACACGTCGAGCGCGGTCGTTGGCTCGTCGGCCACGATCAGGGCGGGATCGCAGGACAGGGCGCAGGCGATGACGACTCGCTGGCGCTGGCCGCCCGACAACTGGTGCGGATAGGCTTTGAGGCGGCGCACCGGCTCCGGGATACCGACGGCTTCCATCAGCTTCAGCGCGCGGGCACTGGCCTCGCGCCGGTCGATGGGCAGGTGCGCCAGCATGGTCTCGACGAGCTGGCTCTCCACCGTGAAGAGTGGATTGAGGCTCGTCATCGGGTCCTGGAAGATCGCGCCCACATCGCGGCCGAGCGTCACGCCGTCGGCGCGGCCCGAGACGGGGTCGAGCGTCTTGCCGGCGATGCGGATCGTGCCGGCGGCGATATGGCCGGGCTTTTCCAGAAGACCCATCACGGCATTGCCGATCGTGGTCTTGCCGGCACCCGACTCACCCACGAGCGCGTGGATCTCGCCGGGGCGGATCGTCAGGGAGGTCTCGTGGACAGCGGTGAAACTGCCGCCATCGGGCAGCGGATATTCGACGCGCAGGCCGGCAATATCGAGGGCGGGGGCTGTCATTTGCGTCCCCGCAGCTTGGGATTGAAGCGGTCGCGCAGCCAGTCGCCGACGACGTTCACGGCCAGAACGAGGATGACCAGCGTCAGGGCCGGGAACAGCGCGATCCACCAGATGCCGGAAAAGACGAACTCATTGCCGATGCGGATGAGCGTGCCGAGCGAGGGATAGGTCGGGGGCATGCCGACGCCGAGGAAGGACAAGGTCGCCTCGGTGAGGACTGCGGCGGCGAGGTTGATCGTCGCGATGACGAGGACCGGACCCATCACGTTGGGCAGGATGTGGCGGCCCATAATGCGGCCCGCCGGCAAGCCGATGACGCGGACCGCGCGCACATAGTCCTTGTTGGCCTCGACCATGGTCGCGGCGCGGACCGTGCGGGCATATTGCACCCATTCGTGGATGGCGATGGCGCCGATCAGGATCACAGGTGCCCATTCGGCCGTGCCCGCCTGCGGGAAGACGGCGCGGGCGAGCCCGCTGACGAGAAGCGCCAGCAGGATCGTCGGGAAGCTCAGGATGACGTCGCCGATGCGCATGATCAGCGCATCGATCCGACCCCCGAAATAGCCTGCGATCAGGCCGAGAAGTACGCCGAGCGAGGCGGCGAGAAGGACGGCACCGCCGCCGATCATGATCGAGACGCGCGCGCCGTAGAGCATGGCCGAGAGGAGATCGCGGCCCTGGTTGTCGGTGCCCAGCCAGAAGCGGGCATCGCCCTCCGCCGTCCAGGCGGGCGGCAATTCCGAGTTCATCAGGTCAAAGCTGGCCAGATCGGTCGGGTTATAGGGCGCAATCAGTCCCGCAAGCAGGGCGGCGCCGATCACGACGAGCGCTGTCACGGCGGCGATGGCGACCGAGAGCGGCATGCCGATCCGGCGCAGGACGGAGCGGCGCGGCGAAGGGGCGAGGGGGGCCATTGTCATGCCGACCTCGCGCGCAGCCGCGGGTCAACGACCGCGTAGAGGATGTCGACCAGCGTGTTGATGAGGACGAAGATCAGGCCGACGAGCAGCAGATAGGCTGCCATGACCGGGATATCGACGAAGGTGACCGCCTGGATGAACAGGAGGCCCATGCCCGGCCACTGGAAAACCGTTTCCGTGACGATGGCGAAGGCGATGAGCGAGCCGATCTGGAGGCCCGTCACGGTGATGACGGGCATGAGCGCGTTGCGAAGCGCAAGCCGGAAATGGATGTGCCGGGTGGGCAGCCCGCGCGCCTTTGCGAAACGGATGTAATCGGTGGAAAGCACGTCCAGCATCTCGGAGCGGACGAGGCGCATGATCAGTGTCAGCTGGTAGAGCGCCAGCGTGATGCCGGGCAGGATCAGCGACTTGAGGCCGCTCGCGGTCAGGAAGCCGGTGTTCCACCAGCCGATCTGAACTGTCTGGCCACGTCCGAAGGAGGGCACGAGGCCCAGTGTCACGGCGAAGACGAGGATCAGCACGATGCCGGTGACGAAGGTTGGCGTCGATATGCCGATCAGCGAGACGGCCTGGACGAAGCGGGTGATCAGGCTGTCGGGCTTCAGCGCGCAGAGCACGCCCAGCGGAATTCCCAGCGCCAGCGACAGGAGCGTCGCCACAAGCACCAGCTCGAGGGTCGCGGGCAGGCGGTCCGCGATCAGGCTCACCACGGGCCGCTGATTGCGGTAGCTGATGCCAAGGTCGCCCGACAGGGTGCGGGCAACGAAGCTGCCATATTGCACCACGAGCGGGCGGTCGAGGCCCAGCGTGCTGCGCAGTTCGGCCTTCTCCTCAAGCGTCGCGTTCTCGCGCGACATGCTTGCCACCGGATCGCCGATGTAGCGGAACATCACGAAGGAGACCGCCGAGACGACGAGCATTACGAGTGCCGCCTGCCCGAGGCGCGCCAGCAGGGCCGACAGCATCGCCGTTCTCCGGGTAAGGCCGGCCGGGGTTTGCCCCGACCGGCGGCTTCGACTGGGCCGGACAGGCCCGTTGCGTCACTTCACCTGCGCGAACCAGAGCCGCACATATTCATCGGCGAATTGCGGCACCTCGACATTCTGGCGCACGGCCCAGGCGACCGGCTGCTCGTGCAGCGGGATATAGGCGACGGTGTCGCGCGCTACCTTGAAGGCCTCGACCATCATCGCGCGGCGCTTGGTCTCGTCCAGTTCGACCGACATCTGGCGGGTCAGCTCGTTGATCCTCGGATTGCTCAGCCCGCCCGAATTCGAGCCGCCATAGGCGCCCTCGCGGGCGGCAAGCAGGGCGGAGATGGCGCTGAAGCCGTCCATCGGGGGCAGGTTGGCCCAGCCGACCATCGAGACGTCGAACTCGCCGCGATCCTGCGCCGGGAAATAGGTGGCGCGAGACTGCGTCTTCAGCTCGGTCTGGATGCCGATGCGCGTCCACATGGCGGCGATGGCCACGCAGGTCTGCTCATCGTTGATGTAGCGGTCGTTCGGGCAGTCGAGCTTCGTCTTGAAGCCCTGCGGATAGCCGGCATCGGCTAGGAGCTTCTTGGCGAGGTCGGCATTATAGGGCAGGACGACGTCGTTTTCCTTCGCGTAGCCGGGAACGGCCGGAGCGACCAGCGTCCCGGTATTGCGGGACTTGTCGCGCATCACCCGCTTGCGGATCGCCTCAAGGTCGATGGCGTGCCACATGGCCTGGCGCACGCGCAGGTCGAGCAGCGGATTTTTCTGCCCCGGCATGGCCAGCAATTCCGGGCGGTGGTTGAGCTGGAGCATGATCAGCCGCAGGGCCGGCTCCTCGATCACCTTGAAGCCGGGAACCGCGCCGATGCGCGCCAGATCCTGAAGGGGTGCCGGGGCGATCAGGTCGAGTTCGCCCGAGAGCAGGGCCGCAACGCGGGTCGCGTCCGACTTGACCGGCTTGAACTCGATCCGGGTCAGGTTGTGGGTGGGCTTGTCCCACCAGTCGGCGTTGACCGTCATGACGGTGCCGACATCCGGCTTGAAGCTCTCGACCTTGAAGGGGCCGGTGCCGATGGCGGTGGTCGAGGCGGCGGTGGTGACGCCGGTCGAGATATTGCCCGGCTTCAGCGCGCCGTTTGCCTCCATCCACTCCTTGTCCATGATGTAGATGCCGGCGAGGTCGTTCAGCAGGAGCGGGTAGGGCCCCTTGGTCACGATGTCGACCGTGAAGTCGTCGACCTTGGTTGCCCCGGTCACCGTGGCGAGATTACCCTTGGCCCGCGCGGCTGGATCGATGATGCGCTGGATCGAGGCCACCACATCGTCGGCCGTGAAGGCGTTGCCATTGTGGAACTTGACGCCCCGGCGCAGCTCGAAGCGCCAGGTGTCGGGCGCAACCGTTTTCCAGCTCGTGGCCAGAGCGGGCTCAAGCTGCAGATCGCGCCCGCGCCGCACCAGCGGATCGAAGACGTGATGCAGCATGCTTGTGGTGAAGCTCTCCGTATGGGCGAAGGGGTCAAGCGTGGTGATGTCCGTCGGCGATGACCACCGCAGCGTCTTGGCGTCCGCCGCCGCGCCCATCAGGGCCAGAAACGCCACCGACAAGCCGGCCTTGCGCATTCCAATCATGTGAGTCTCCACGTCCCGTTCCGGAGCGGCGCTGGCCTCTGCCGCGCCTGCTCGCCAGCCTCTGGCGTCATCGGGGACCGGTCTCTCGCCGGTCTGTTGAATACAATGACGGCGAGATTTTGCATACAATCGGGAGCGTGGTCAATCGTTCATCGCGCGGAAATACACGCCATGGTCGTAATACCATGGCGTGCCGCGACTGCGAAAATCTGTTGCGCTGTCGTGGTTTGGTCGCAAACTATCGTGCTGCCACGCAGCTGCTCAGCCTGCCCAAGAGCTATGCATCGTGCCGGCTTTCGAACCGTGACGATATGGCCAGACCCGATGCGTCAGCCGCCAAGTTCCTCACGGAGCATTTCGAGCTCGAGCCAGCGTTCCTCGGCGGCAGACAACTCGCCCTGGAGTGTTGCGAGTTCCTGTGTCAGCCGGTTGGCGCCAGCGGGGTCGCGCGTGAACAGCGAGCCATCGGCAAGCCTTGCCTGCCGGGCTGCGATATCCTTTTCCAGAGCCGCCATGCGTGCGGGCAGGGTTTCCAGCGCGTGCTTGTCCTTGAAGCTCATGCGCTTGCGCTCCGGCGCGGCGCGCGGCTCGGACGGAGCCTCGCGCTGGCGCTCGCTCCTTGCGGGCGCGGCGATGACGCGCGCCTCTACGCCCCTGCCGCGCTGGGCGAGCATGTCGCTGTAACCCCCTGCATATTCGGTGAAGCGCCCGTCCCCCTCCGCCATCAGCACGGCGGTGGCGGTGCGGTCGATGAAGTCACGGTCGTGGCTGACGATGAGGGCTGTGCCCGGATAGTCGGTCAGCATTTCCTGCAACAGGTCAAGCGTTTCGAGGTCGAGATCATTGGTCGGCTCGTCGAGCACGAGCAGGTTCGACGGCTTCGCCATGGCCTTGGCGATGAGGACGCGCGCGCGCTCGCCGCCCGACAGGGTGCCGACGGGTGTGCGTGCCTGTTCGGGCAGGAACAGGAAGTCCTTCATGTAGCTCATGACGTGGCGGGGCTGGCCGTTGACGCTGACCGTGTCGCCGGCGCCGTCGGTCAGTGTCTCCGCCAGCGGGCGCGCGGGGTCGAGGCCGGCACGCTTCTGGTCGAGCACCACCATGTCGAGCTGCGTGCCGAGCTTCAACACGCCCGAATCCGGTGCGAGCGCTCCTGTCAGCAGGTTGATGAGCGTCGTCTTGCCCGCGCCGTTGGGGCCGACAATGGCGATGCGGTCTCCCCGCAGGATGCGCAGCGAGAAATCCTTGACGATCGTCCGTTCGCCATAGGCCTTGGCGATGTTCAACGCCTCGATCACCATGGTGCCGGAGCCGCCGGATTCGCTGGCTTCCAGCCGTACGTTTCCCTGCACGCGACGGGCCTCTCGACGCGCCTGCCGCATGTCCTGCAGGCGGGCGAGGCGGCCCTGATTGCGCTTGCGCCGCGCGGTCACGCCATAGCGCAGCCAGTCCTGTTCCATCACGATGCGCCGGTCGAGCTTGTGGCGGTCGCGCTCCTCCTGCTCCAGCGTCTCGTCGCGCCAGCCCTCGAAGGCGGCAAAGCCCTTGTCGAGCCGGCGGGACTGGCCGCGATCGAGCCAGACCGTGGCGCGCGACAGGGACTCGAGGAAGCGCCGGTCATGGCTGATCAGGACGAGCGCGCCACGCATTGCCTTCAGTTCCTCTTCCAGCCACTCGATGGCCGGGAGGTCGAGGTGGTTGGTCGGCTCGTCGAGCAGCAGGATGTCGGGCGAGGGGGCCAGCGCCTGGGCGAGGGCGGCGCGGCGGGCCTCGCCGCCCGACAGCCGGTCGGTCGGCTCGTCGCCTGTCATGCCAAGCTGCTCGAGCAGATAACGGGCGCGATGGCTGTCGTCGCCCGGCGCCAGGCCCTGCATGACGAAATCGAGGGTCGTCGGCACGACTGTCAGGTCGGGCTCCTGCGCGAGATAGCGCAAGGTGATGCCGGGCTGGAGAAAGCGCTCGCCTTTGTCCGCCTCGACCAGGCCGGCGGCGATCTTCATCAGGGTCGACTTGCCCGAACCGTTGCGGCCGACAAGGCAGAGCCTCTCGCGTTCGCTGACGACGAGTTCGGCTCCGGCAAGCAGCGGCGTGCCGCCGAAGGTGAGGTGGATGTCGCGCAGGATCAGGAGCGGGGGAGCCATGCCCGCTTCCTACAGAGCCAACCCGCCGCTGTCATCCCGCGTCAGACGCTGATCCTCCTGTCCCGCGTCAGACGCTCATGCGGCGCAGGATATCCGCGTCGTCGAGCGCGCCGGCCTCGCCCGCGAGCACGACCTCGCCGCGATCCATGACGACGATGTCGTCGGCGAGTTCGCGGGCGAAGTCGAAATACTGCTCCACGAGCACGATGGCCATGTCGCCGCGCTGGCGAAGCCAGGAAATGGCGCGGCCGATATCCTTGATGATCGAGGGCTGGATACCCTCGGTCGGCTCGTCCAGCACCAGCACGCGCGGCTTCATGATCAGCGCGCGGGCAATCGCGAGCTGCTGCTGCTGGCCGCCGGAGAGATCGCCGCCGCGCCGGCGCATCATCGTGTCGAGGACAGGAAACAGCGAGAGGATCTCCCCCGGGATCATGCGCTCGTTGCGCGGGAGTGTGGCGAAGCCCGTCTCGAGGTTCTCGCGCACGCTCAGGAGCGGGAAGATCTCGCGGCCCTGCGGGACGAAGCCGATGCCCGCCCGCGCCCGGTCCTCGGTGCGCGTGCGGGTGATGTCGGTGTCGCCCAGCAGGATGCGCCCGGCGCTGACCGGCTGCTGGCCGACTATGGCGCGCATGAGCGAGGTCTTGCCCACGCCATTGCGCCCCAGAACCGCCGTGACGCGCCCGGGGCGTGCCGTGAGCGAAACGCCGCGCAGGGCCTGCGCTGCGCCGTAATGGAGGTTGACGGCTTCGACGGTCAGCATCTCAACGCCCCAGATAGACTTCGACGACGCGCTCGTCGGCACTGACGTGATCGAGCGATCCTTCCGACAGCACCGAGCCCTCGTGAAGTACGGTGACGCGGACATCGAGGTCGCGCACGAAGGTCATGTCGTGCTCGACCACGATGACGGAATGGTCGCGCGCGATCTCCTTGAGCAGGATGGCGGTCTGGGCCGTCTCGGCATCGGTCATGCCGGCG
>JBIPLL010000103.1:0-7540 GCA_044368425.1 Beijerinckiaceae bacterium | reverse complement strand
AAGCGCAGACCCTGTCCTCCGCGCTGAGCGGAGGCGTCGAGACCCTGACCCAGACGCTGGGCAGCCAGACGCGCGAACTGGGCGCCGTCCTGTCGAGCCGCACCGAAGGCCTCAGCCAGGCACTCGGCAGTTATTCGAGCCGCATCGCCGCGACGCTGGAAGCGCGCACCGGCGCCCTGACGGAAGCAGTCGACCGTCAGGCCCAGTCTCTCACCGGCGCGCTCGAAACCTATGAACAGCGCCTGACAACGACGCTCGCGGAGCGCACCGCGCAGCTTTCGCAGGCCACGCAGGCCCGGACGAACGAGCTGGCATCGACGCTCGACACCTACGAGCAGCGCCTGACGGGCGCTCTTGCCGAGCGGACCGAACGCCTCGCCCACGAGGCAGAGACCCGCACAAGCGCCATCGCCCAGACGATCGACGCCCGCATTGCCGCGCTCGACACCAGCCTGACGGCCGGGACGGCGGCCCTGTCGCGCACGCTTGCCGAGGGCGGCGAGGGCGTCCGGACTCAGATCGAAACGCTTGGCAACGGCTTGCGCGAGATGCTGGATGATCGCGGCAACGCCTTGCGCGGTGGCGTCGAGACCCTGAGCCAGGGACTTCGCGACCTGCTCGACAGTCGCGCCGACGCGATCTCCCGCACCTTCACCGAGCAGACGCAGTTGCTGTCGACGACGCTGGAAAGCGGCGCCGGCAAGCTGGAATTTGCCCTGTCGGGCCGCACCGAGGCACTGGCACAGCTTCTCGAAACCCGCGCCGAGGCGCTCAATACGGGCCTTGGCGCCGTCACCGAGGCGCTGACCACCGGACTAGCGGCCCGCGGCCGCGAACTGACCGCCGCAATGGCGGATCAGTCGGAGCGCTTCGTCCGCCAGCTGGACGAGCGCGGCGCGGCCATGGACCAGACGCTCGAAACGCGCCTGTCCACGCTGGAGGAGACGATTGTCGGCAAGGGTGGCGCGCTGGCCGAGCGCATTGCCGGGGATGCCGGTGCCTTCACCGATGCCGTCAGCGCCCGCCTCGCCAGCGTCGAGAGCATCTTCGCCAATCAGGGCGCCACGCTGTCGCAGCGCCTGTCGGAGGCGGCGAACGACATTTCGGGCGCCATCGACACCCGCATCTCGTCCTTCGAGCAGCAGACCGCCCGGCGCGGCGCCGAAATCGGCGCGAGCCTCGATGCGTTCATCCAGCGCATCGACCACAATCTCGAACATCGCAGCACGGCCCTGTCCGAGGTGCTGGGCAACCGCACCAACGAACTGGCCAAGGTTCTGGCCGAGAACAGCCGTGCCACCACCCAGGCCATCGGCTCGCAGGTGGAGGAAATCGGCCGGGTCATGAGCGACCAGGGCCGCGAGCTGGCCAGAACACTCGCCGACCGCGCGGGCGAGATCGAGGCGACCCTCGGGGGTCGTGCCCTCGCGCTGGCAACCACGCTCGACCAGCGCGTGGCCCATTTCGAGGATCGCGTCGTCAATCGCCTCGACAGCATCTCCATCGTGCTCGACGAGCGCGGTCAGGCACTGGACGCGTCCCTGGGCGCACGGGCGGCCGAACTCACGTCGCTGTTCGATGAACGGGGCGAACGCGTCGTCAGCGCCATGACCGAACAGGGCGAACGCATGTCGAGCCAGGTGGCCCAAATCGGCGACGGCGTGCTGCGCGCCTTGCAGGATCATGGCGGCGACGTGGTGGATTCGCTGCGCGAACGCGCCGCCGAGCTCACAACCATGCTGGCGACATCCTCGGAATCGCTGCGCCAGGCGATCGAGACGAGCACAGGGCGCTCGATTCAGGCGCTCGCCGGCACCAACGAGCGGCTCAAGGGCGAGCTGACCGGCGTGCTCGACCGCCTCGCCCAGGCCAATATGATGCTGTCCCAGATCGTCGGCACGGCCACGACCAGCCTGTCGGGCATGGAGGGCGAGCTTGCCCAGCGCATCGCTTCCGTCGAGAGCGTGTTGCGCAGCGTCGCCGAGGAAACCCAGCGCGCGACCGGCAATGTCGCCGCCCAGGTCGATGCCCTGAAGTCCGTTTCCGGTGAGACGCTGGCCAGCGCGTCCGCTCTGGCAAGCCAGCTCGAGGAACAGGGGCGCTCCGTTGCCGACTCGACGGGCGATCATGTCCGCGCGCTGGCCGATGCCGCCGCGATGCTGGAGCGCATCGAGGCCCGCGTCGGTGCCGCGCTCGGAGAGCGCCGGCAGGCGCTCGAGGACATGCTCGGCCTCATCGGCGCGCGCACGGAGGACATGGACTCGATCACCCGCTCTTTTGCGGCTCTGGTCGACGATTCGCTCAAGATGGCCGAGACCAAGGCGCGTCAGATCGGCTCTGTTCTGGCCGAGAGCGCGCAGGCCACGAGCACGGCCATTGGCGATCAGTACGAGATGATCCGCACGGCCACCGGCAAGGAACGCGAGCGCACCGCCGCAGCACTTCGCCAGTCCTACGAGCAGGTCGTGCGCGACATGAGCGAGGCCCTGGGTCAGGCAACCGAGCGCTTCGCCAATGCAGCCAATGACCTGCGCGGCATGAAGGGCGATATCCAGCGCGAGCTGGAGGAAACCCGCGCCGCCCTGAAGCGCGGTGTTGTCGAATTGCCGCGCGAAACGCAGGAATCGACGGCTCAGATGCGCCGCGTCGTCGCCGAGCAGATCCAGGCACTGAACGAGCTCACCGAGATCGTGACGCGCAGCGGCCGTCCGCTCGATGTCGCGGCCCCCTCTGCCGCACCGCCCGATCTGCGCCTGCCGCTGACGCCGGAGCCCGCGCCGCGTCCGGTCGCGCAGCCGGCTCCGGTTGCGCCCCCGCCGCCGGTCCAGATTCAGATGCCGCCGCCGCCGATGCAACCGGCGCCGCCCGTGGCCCCGCCGGCTCCGGCGCGTCCCGTCACGGCCCGGCAGGAACCCTTCGTCCTGCGCGCCCAGCCTGTCGCCCCGCCCCCGCCGCCCGCACCGGCAGCGGTGCCGCGCGGCACCGCTGCGCGCTCCAGCGGCTGGCTTTCGGACCTGCTCCAGCGCGCCGCGCGGGAGGAGGACGACGAGGAGCCGGCTCCCCCGCCGCGCCAGACACCAGCCCAGCGCAAGGCCGCGACCGCCCTCGAGTCGCTCGACTCCATCTCGGTCGATATCGCCCGGATGATCGACCACGACGCGGCCGTGGAACTGTGGGACCGCTACAAGCGCGGTGAGCGCAACGTGTTCTCGCGCCGGCTCTACACGCTGCAGGGCCAGCAGACCTTCGACGAGATCCGCCGCCGTTATCGCCGCGACGCGGAGTTCCAGGACACGGTCGACCGCTATGTGGAGGAGTTCGAGCGCTTGCTCGCCGAGGTCGCGAAGGACGATCGCGATTCCATGATCGCCAAGACCTACCTGACTTCCGAGACCGGCAAGGTCTACACGATGCTCGCCCATGCAAGCGGCAGGTTCGAATGACGTGAGGCGCTGCCTCGTCGTGAATGGTGATCGGTGAAAGAGAAAGGGCAGGCTAGCGCCTGCCCTTTCTCTTTGTGATGAACCGATCCGCGAAGCCTCGGGTCGAGCGAGTGGCTTTCACCACTCACCGTTTATCTGGCCCAAGCCACGATCTGCCGCAGGACATCCGAGAGAGCGGCATCGAGCGCTTGCGCTGCTGCGGCGCCGTCGGCGCTGCCACCGGCCACGCGGCCCGTAAAGATGCGGCTGGCGACCACGCGGCCGCTGCGATCATCGATGAGGCGCACCGACATCTCGACAACAGCCTGCCCCTCCTGCGGTCGCAGGTCAAAGGCCCGCAGGTCGATATTGAGCTGGCGATCCGCGACCACCCGGTCACCGGGCCGACCGACCGCGCCCTGGCGTGCGTTCTCGAAGGTCTGGATCAGCCGCGCCTGGATCAGCCGCGGCAGCCGGTCGGCCCACTGGACGCCCGGCAATGCGCTGATGGAGCCATTCGCCTCCCGCACCACGATCCTCTCGGAATCGAGAACCTGTGTCGCGAGCGGCTCGGCAACCACGATCTGCACGCGGCTGGGGCTGCGCACATCACGCGGCGCGCTCAGGTCGAATGTGGTGGCTGGCGTACCGCCGCAACCGGCAAGCACAAGGGCGCCCAGCCCCAGAATGGCGAGCCGCAGGCTGCGCTGGCGCGCTTGGCTGGACGATGCAGGAACGGAAGCAGGACGCGAGTGCATCAGGTCGCCTTGCAGATGGCGGGACGGGGATGGTGAGCCGGCAGGGCCGCATGAACCGAAGCGCACGAGGAGCAGGCAGCCATCGCAACCCCATCCCTGAACCGGGACAGGAAGGCCATGTTCCAGACCTGCTGCCGGGATCTGGAAAACCTGTGCCGTGAAACGGGAGCCGGCTGCGCCATCAGCGCCGCCCGCCATATTCCGGCACGGTCGGCTTTCCACCAAACAGAAGCTGCTGCGGATTGCGCTCAAGGCTGCGCAAGGTCCGGTTCAGCTCGTTCAGGGTCCGCCGCCCGTCGGCCGCAAGCGCCTCGTATTCGCGCAGTCCCGGCCCGGTGAACCGGTTAACACCGGTAGTAATCTCCGCCGTGCGCTTGTCGAGATTGTCGGCGAGCACCCGGATCGACCGCGCAGCCTCGCTGACCTGCTCGAAGGCCGACTTGCCCGCTTCGCCCGTGGCCGATCCAAGGAAATTCTCCGCCGCAGCCAGCACATTGTCGACGCGGTCAGCCGACGCGTTGAGCTTTTCGGCAAGCGCGCTCGCTTCCCGGATCGCCTTCTCGACATCGGCCCGCGAAGTAGCCAGCGTCTGGCTGAAACTGTCGGCATTGTTGACGATACGCCCGACGGCCTGCGGATCCACGGCCTTGATGACGCCGCTCAGGTCGGCAAGCGTCGCATCGATCCGCGCACCCGTCTCGTTGAGCCGCCCCGTCAGCGCTGCCGCTTCCTTCAGGATCTTGTCGATGGAACCGCGATTGTCGGCGAGCGACTGCGTGAAGCCCTCGACATTGGCGACCATGTGCGAGACGCGCTGCGGATCGATGGCCTTCACGAGCTGGTTGAGGTCGGCGGCCAGGATCTCGAGCCGCTCCGCCAGCGGGCCGATGCGGTCGGCTGCCTGCCCCACGCTGGCGAGGAAGCGGTTCACCCCCTCGGAATTGTCGCCGAGCGCCTGCGAGAAACGCTCGATATTGCGCACGGTCCGCACGATGCCGGCCTCGCTGTCGGCGATGATCCGGTCGACACGGGTCAGGACGGAATCAGCCTTGCCCGCGATCTCCCGCGCCGTTTCGAGAATATCCTGGAAGTCCGACCGGTCGGCAAAGATGGTCGGCACAGGCTGGCCCGGCGAGGGCAGCAGCGGCCCCGCGGCGGCATCGCCGCCCGACAGCGCGATGGAAGCGACACCCGTCAGGCCCTGGAATTCCAGCCGCGCCCGCGTATCGGCCTTGAGCGGCGTCGCGCGGTCGACATCGATCGTGGCCACCACACGGCGGGGATCATCGGGCATGATCTCGATGCTGCGCACTTCACCCACGCGAATGCCGTTGAACAGCACGGCAGAGCCGGTGCTGAGCCCGGAGACCGACCCCGAGAACACGATGCGCACGGGCTCCCGCCGCGCACCGGAATCGCGCCCGCCGAACAGGTAGACGAAGCCGAAACCGGCAGCGATTGCGAGCAGCGTGAACAGGCCGACAAGAGCGTAATTGGCGCGGGTTTCCATATCCCTCCAGAATATCCTTCCAGAACCGGCCGCGAGCGGGAACGTTCCGCCCCGGTCGCGGCCATCAGCCCATCACGGCCCGGCCGCGCTTGCCACGGAAATAGGATTTGATCCAGGGATGTTCCGACTTGAGCATCGTCTCGATCGGTCCCTGGGCCAAAATCCGCCCCTCTCCCAGCGCGGCGATACGGTCACATACCGAATGCAGGCTGTCGAGGTCATGCGTGACCATGAACACGGTTAGTCCCAAAGTCTTCTGAAGCGTGGCAATCAGGTCATCGAATTCCCCCGCCCCGATCGGATCAAGGCCCGAGGTCGGCTCGTCGAGGAACACGATTTCCGGGTCGAGCGCCAGCGCGCGCGCCAGAGCCGCCCGCTTGATCATGCCGCCCGACAGGTCGGAGGGAAACTTGTCCGCCGCATCGGGCTTCAGGCCCACCATCTCGATCTTGAGCATGGCCAGCTCGTCGAGGAGCCGGTCCGAGAGCGAGAGATATTCCCGCATCGGCACCTGCACGTTCTGCTTCACCGTCAGCGATGAAAACAGCGCCCCGTGCTGGAAAAGCACGCCCCAGCGTCGCTCGACGGCCTTGTGGTCCTCCGGCGACATCTGGTCGATATCCTCGCCGAACACCTCGATCGTCCCCGCACGCTTCGGCACAAGGCCGAGGATCGCACGCGTCAGGACCGACTTGCCGGTACCAGAGGCACCGACAAAGCCCAGGATCTCGCCCCGATACACGTCGAGATCGAGATCCTTCATGATCGTGCGCGAACCGAAGCCGACCTCAAGCCCCCGCACGCGGATGATCGGCTCGCGCTCGCTTCCCGGGCGGGGCAGGATCTCGTCGACGCCTTCGTCCATCGCCCCGCTCACAGGCGCATCGCCGCGAAGAACATGGCAAAAAGGCCGTCGAGCACGATCACCATGAAGATCGCCTTCACCACCGAGGACGTGACCTGCCGGCCAAGCGATTCGGCCGAGCCCTTGACCTTCAGCCCTTCGAGGGAGGCGATCAACCCGATGATCAGCGCCATGAACGGCGCCTTCACGAGGCCGATGAAGAAATGCTTGGTGATGTCCACGGTTCCCAGCCGGGACACGAAGACGTCGATGCTGATATCGCCATAGATCCACGCGACGAGCGCCCCGCCGAACAGGGCGGATATCATGGCGATGAAGGTCAGGATCGGCAGGCCGATGACCAGCGCCAGGATGCGCGGCACGATCAGCACCTCGACGGGATCGAGGCCCATCACCCGCAAGGCGTCGATCTCCTCGCGCATCTTCATCGAGCCGATCTCGGCGGTAAAGGCCGAGCCCGAGCGCCCCGCAACCATGATCGCGGTCAGCAGCAGGCCAAGTTCCCGCAGCGCGAGGATGCCGACAAGCTCGACCACGAAGAGCGCCGCCCCGAAGCGGTTCAGCTGGAAGATGCCCTGCTGCGCCACGATGCATCCGACGAGGAAGGAAATCAGCGCGATGATCGGCGCCCCGCGATAGGCGATCTGCTCGATCTGGTGCACGAGCGCCGGCAGGCGGAAGCGGCGCGGATGGGTGAGGACGCGCGCCATCGCCGTCATCACTTCGCCCAGGAAGGAGACGCCCTGCACGAAGTCATGCCCCGCACCTGCAACCGTTTTGCCGATATCGACGAGGAAGTCGACAAAGCGCGAGCGATGCACCGGGTGCACTGTCTGGAAGCCGCGATAGGCGACCTCGTCAAGCAGGATGCGATGCTCGGAACGGGCTCCCGTAAAGTCGGCCTTGAGCCCCTTTTCGCCAAGCTCGAACCGGGCGCGGTCGAGGAGCCAGGCGCCCAGCGTATCGAGCCGGCCGATGCCGGACA
>JBIPLL010000456.1:0-3046 GCA_044368425.1 Beijerinckiaceae bacterium | reverse complement strand
CGCCGGCGCATGTTCCGCTGTCCAGCGCCCCGACAGCGCCAGCGTCCAGCCTTCGGGGCTGGAGCGCGACATCACGCTGGGAGCGGCCTGGCGCTGCGGCATCAAGAGCGGGAACCTCACGAAGCAGGATGCGCGCGGTCGGCACGAATCGCACCGGCGCGCTTGAGGGCATTGCGCGGATAACGCGTCCGGCCTGCGAAAATGACAAGCCGACGACAGCATTCCCGCGACGCACATCGTGATAGCCTGCTGGCCTTGCACGAGTCGAGTGAACCCATGTCCTCTGGATCAATGCCCGCTCCAGTCCTGCCGCAGAACCGTCGCCTCTCCATCGCGACCGAGACCTATCCCCTCGCCGGCCGCTTCACGATCTCCCGCGGCAGCCGCACGCAGGCCGATGTGGTGACGGCGGTGATCGCACGGGGGGACCATGTCGGGCGGGGCGAGTGCGTTCCCTATCCCCGCTATGGCGAGAGTGTGCAGAGCGTGGCGCGCGCCATGCTGTCGGTCACGGCGGCCATCGAGCGTGGCGCAACGCGCGAGGAACTTGCGACGCTGCTGCCCGCCGGCGCGGCCCGCAACGCGATCGACTGCGCCCTTTGGGACCTGGAGGCCAAGATCGCCGGCGTGCCGGCTCACGTGCTGGCCGGCATCGACCGGCTGCGCCCGGTCACCACGGCCTATACGCTGAGCCTCGACACGCCCGAGGCCATGCACGAGTCCGCGCGCAAGGCGGCGGCGCGTCCGCTGCTCAAGATCAAGCTTGGCGGCGGCGACGACGACACCGCAAGGCTGCAGGCCGTGCGGTCCGGTGCCCCGCAGGCCGAGTTGATCGTCGATGCGAACGAGGGCTGGATCGCCGACCGTTTCGCGCCGCTCCATGCGGCCTGTGTCGCGGCCGGGGTGGCGATGATCGAGCAGCCCTTCCCGGCGGGTGCAGACGACGCCCTGCGCGACCGGCCGCGCGACATTCCGATCTGCGCCGACGAAAGCGTGCATGACCGCGCGACTTTGGCCGCGCTCGTCGACCGCTACGACGTCGTCAATATCAAGCTCGACAAGACCGGCGGCCTCACCGAGGCACTGGCTTTGGCCGATGCAGCCCAGCAAGTCGGGCTCGGGATCATGGTCGGCTGCATGCTCGGCACGTCGCTGGCCATGGCCCCGGCTCTGCTGCTGGCCGGTCGCGCCCGCTTCGTGGATCTCGACGGCCCGCTACTTCTCGCCCATGACCGGCCCGGCGGCCTCACCTACGAGGGCAGCCTCGTTCATCCGCCGCAGCGCACCCTCTGGGGCTGAGTCAGCCCTCTGCGATGCGCATGCGCCGCGAGGCGCGCAGTGCAAGCAGGAGCAGCCCGACGCCCGCAAGCGCGACAGGCACCATGGCGAGATAGGCATCGCCGCCATACGCCTTGGTGAGCGGCCCGCTCGCAAGCGTCACGCAGGCCATGGCCAGCGCCGTCGTCCCGGCCGAAAGGCCCTGCGCCCGCGCACGCTGGCCCTCCGGCGCCATCAGCGAAATCACGGCGACCGTGCCCAGATGCACGGCAGCGAACGTGCCCCCGTGCAGGGATTGCAGCAGGAAGGTGGCGCCAAGGCCGGGCTGGAATGACATCGCGCCGAAGCGCAGGGCGCAAAGGACGCCACCCCCGATCATGAGCGCGGCCCAGAGGGACGAGCGCCTTGCATCGCCCACGATACCGCCGGCGCGCGCGAACAGGATCGTCTCGCCGATGACGCCGATGCTCCACAATGCGCCGATCACGGTGCCGGAATAGCCCTGCGCCTGCCACATCAGCGTGCCGAAGGCGTAGAGCATGGCATGGCTCGCCTGCAGCAGCGCCGCCCCTGCAATGGCGAAGGTGAGCGCGACGGGCCAGCGCGCGGCGGGCGCCGCCGCCACGGGCAGGCGGTGGCGGGCAGGCACATGCAGCTTGAGCGCGATCCATGCCGCAAGCAGGCAGGTCGTGAACGAAAACGCCGCGAGCACGAACGGCACACCACGCGCCGTGATGATGGCAAGAGCCGAGCCTCCCACCAGCGTCGTCACGATAAAGCTGAGCGAGCCGAAAGCCCGGATGCGTCCATAATGCAGGCGCGTGCGCCCAGCGCTGACGACGCTGGTCAGCAGCACGTCCGTCAGCGCGATCAGGGGGGCCTGCGCCACGGCCAGCACGGCCACGAGCATCATGATCTCGATGAGACTGCCGGTGAGGTCGAGCGTGAGATAGAGCCCCGCCAGCACCAGGTTCAGGCCCGCGATCAGCGCCGCGGCACCGACGCGGCGATCCGCCAGCGGGGTGATCAGCGGGATCGCGATGACGCGGACCGCCATGGGGATCGCGAGGACGAGCCCGATCTGCGTGAGCGTCAGGCCACGGGATTCCAGCCAGATCGGGAAGAAGGGCATGTAGAACCCGATCCCGCCAAACAACGTGCAACTGAAGAGCACGAGGCTGAGCCCGAGAGGACGGGTCGTAGAAGCCGAGGATGCTGGATGATTCAAGGAAGCATGGGGTGTTTGAGATGTGCATCACTGCCGTAACGCAATGTTTAGCCGCTTGCCCTTACCATTTGAAAGACTCAACCCTGCAAGGGTGAGCGTCACGATTCGCCGGGCTTCGGCCGGATGGTTCGTGCCCCCCGCCCCAACCTCGTGTCGAGATGTCCGCACTCAGCACCCTCCCCCAGCAGCTCTCCGATACGGATTACGAGGCCATCGAGGCCGCCGTGATGGAAACGACGCGCGGCCGCTGGTTCCTGATGGAATATGCCAGGCGCAACCGTACGGCCGACACGCGCCAGATCCTGACCGCCATCGAGCGTCTCGAGAGCACCGTGAGCGGTGAACGCGCAGGTCTGGGACTGGAGCGCGTCCGCATCGACCTGATGGAAATGGCCCGCGCCATCGCGCGCACCAAGACCGAGATCGCGGCCCTTCGCCCCAATGGCGAGGGTGTCGGGCATCTTGAGGAAGCCACGGAAGCGCTGGACGCCATCGTCCGCACGACAGAGCGCGCAACATCCGACATCCTCGAAAGCGCCG
>JBIPLL010000135.1:0-6746 GCA_044368425.1 Beijerinckiaceae bacterium | reverse complement strand
GCGTCTTTCGGCCCGCACACTCGGCCTCAAGGTCACAGCCTATAACCCGCGCCAGCATTTCGATCAGGTCAAGGACAAGGCCTTCGGGCTGCAGGTTCCTGACGGGCGCTGATCCGCGCCGCCTGGCGCATCATCGGTCCAAATGCAAAACGCCGGACTTTTGTCCGGCGTTTTCTGTTTCGGTGCCGCGGGTCTCATGACCTGTCGGCGCGGACTTATTCCGCGCGCGCATCGATCTCGAGAGCGTCGAGGATCGCCGCCGGATTGCTCAGGCTGCCGACATCGGAGAGGCCGAGACCGGCCGGATTGCGGGCCTTCGCCGAGATCGACAGCACACCAGGCTTAGCGATGAACTGCGCAACGGCCGCGCCGACCTTCTTGGCGCTGTCCGTGTTGCCGAGCATGGCGGGAATGGCGATGGCGGCGGCCATGCCATATTCGGCGCGCAGGGCATCCGCGGTGGTCTTCTGCTTGCCGGCCATCAGGGTGAGCACCTTCCCGAACAGTCCCTTGTCCTGAAGCCGCATGTCGAACGCCTTGAAGGTGAGCTGGACCAGCGCGATCTGGTTCATCGCCGTGTCGCGGGCGAACAGCCCCTCCATCGCGTTGCCGAGGAGGATACGGCTGTTGATCGAGCCCATGTCGACGCCGTTGATCGAGAAATTGCTGAGCTCGAGCTCCTTGGTGCGCGGGTTCCAGTCTGTTTCCAGCGTGGCGGACGTGTCGATCGCGGAATAGCCCATAGCCGCGAGATCGCGGAAATTCGGGTCCCGCCTGGGGATCGGGAAGCGCAGGCTGTCGATGTTGAGGCGTCCGGCCGTCGGGACGCCTTTCAAAGGCTTGTCGCTCGTGAACTCGAAGCCGCGCAGGGTGATGCGCATGCGCTCCGCCGATTTCGAGCCTTCCTTGGCCGGGACGTCGATATCGACGTCGCGCATGGACCATGAGCCGGGATAGGGCATCAGTGTCGCTGCATCGAGCCGGTCGAGGGCGTCGTTGCCGTGCTTGGCGGCGGCATCCCGCAATGCAGCCATTGTCGGCGCGAGCGAGAAACCGCGCACGCCGAACGACCCGATGCGGATGCGTGCATCGCTGGCGGCGATGTCGAGCCCGTTCATCTGGAACGACCCTTCGCCGGTCGCGGGCATGTTCAGCGACATGCTGCCGAGAAGGACGGTCGCGCTCTTGTCTTTCGTGTCGAGGCCGCGAATGACGACGCCTTCGATCCTTGTGTCGCCGATCTCCATGTCCTCGAAGATTCCAAGGAGCTTCAAGCCGACCTTCAGGCGTCCGTTATCGTCGTCCTCGTCGAGCGCTTCCATCTCGGTGACGAGTTCGGGCAGCCGAAGCCAGGGCAGGGCGCCCAGCTTGGCGCGCGCGGCCTGCCCGTTGATGCGCGCGATCCGGACTTCGCCGCCCTTGCCATCGGTCAGCGCGATGTTCTCTGTCGAGAAGCTCTCGTAGACGGTCTGGGCCGCATTCCCCGATCCGGTCGCAGATTGCGTGTAGAGCCGCAACAGGAAGCCTGAATCGAAGCCGACGAAGCTCGTCGGGCCGAATGTGCCGGCAAAGGTGACGGGCTCGGCCTTGGCGCGTCCCTTGTCCCGCGCGTCCTTGCCCTGCTTGCCGGCCTTCGCAGCCGCCTTCGTCTCCACGCTGATCGTGCCACCCGGGCTTGTCGCGCGGGCGATCCGGCCGGCGCGCACATCCTCAAGCAGGATGTCGCGGTAGAGTGTCGTGGTGGTCTGGTCGGCTGCCGTCTGCGTCAGCCTGAGGCTCGGAATGCGGATCGCCCGGGCATCCAGCCGCGCCAGACGGTCCGCGACGGGCTGCGTGCCCTCGCCGGCGAAAATCGCCTTGAGCTCCGCGGCACTGACATTGGCGCCGGTCGCCTCGACGCGCGGGATCTCGATGACGATGCCCGGCTGGCTGTGGCGGATATTCTCGGCCACGACATTGCCTTGCGCCAGCGCGCCGGGAGCAGGCGCGGCCAGGGCCAGAACGAGGCCGATCGCTGCACTGCCCAGGATGGCATTCAGGCGCCGTGCATTGCGGGAGGGGGCGGGGGCTTTCGGCATGATGCAGGTTCCGGGCTGGCCAGATGGGCGATGATGTCCGCGAGCGCATCGGTCAGGCACAAGCGGGAGTCGAACACTTCATCTCACAGGGTCGGTTAGCGCCCCGTGTGCAAAAACGATTGCCAGAACGTAACACGGCTCAGCCGGCTCGTTGGTTCCCGAATGTGTGAATTCAGAGCGCGAAGGACGTCCCGCAGCCGCAGGAGGCGGTGGCGTTGGGGTTGTCGACCTTGAAGGCCTGGCCCATCAGGTCGTCCACGAAGTCGAGCCGCGATCCCTTCAGGAATGGCAGCGATGTCTCGTCGACCAGCACCCGGGCGCCATCGCGCTCGATCACGTGGTCGTCCTCGTTGCGGGTGGCGTCGACGCTGAACACATACTGGAAGCCCGAGCAGCCGCCACCGCTCACGCTGACGCGCAGCATGGAGCCGGGCGCCTCGCTCGACAGCACCTTCAGAATGCGGCGGGACGCATTCTCGGTGAGGACCAGATCTGCCGCCTGCGCGGCGCCAGAGGTTGCCAGATTTCCGGTTGCAGTCGCCGTTTGCATGGCGTCCCCTGTTCTTCGCTTCGCGAAACCTGTGCCATCACCGCCGGAATCGGCATTCTTGCGGCGACCAGTCATGCAAAGGTAAGTGCTGACCGGGCGCGATTCAATGTCAGCCATGTCGTGGCGTGCATGCGAGCAGGGGCGGGGCGGGCCCGTGGACGTGATGAGGGGATGACCATGCGGCCCGATGGCGAGAGATGGCAGGCGCCCTATGCCAGCGACCCGACGCGCAGCCGGGGGCGGCAATTTGCGGTCGACGCCTCGCCGACACGTGGCGCATTCCAGCGCGACCGCGACCGGATCATCCATTCGACGGCGTTCCGGCGCCTCAAGCACAAGACGCAGGTCTTCGTCTTTCACGAGGGCGACCATTACCGGACGCGCCTGACCCATACGATCGAGGTGTCGCAAATCGCGCGTGCGCTGGCCCGTTCGCTCGGCCTCAACGAGGATCTCGCCGAGGCGCTGGCGCTGTCGCACGATCTCGGCCACACGCCGTTCGGCCATACGGGCGAGGACGCGCTCGACGATTGTCTCGCGGCCCATGGCGGCTTCGACCACAATGCACAGGCGCTGCGCATTGTGACCGTTCTGGAACGCCGCTATGCGCTGCATGACGGCTTGAACCTGACATGGGAAACGCTCGAGGGCCTCGTCAAGCATAACGGCCCGCTGGTGGACCGGGACGGGCGGGCCATTGGACGTTATGCGCAGCGCGGCGTGCCGCAGGCCATCGCCGATCATGACCGCGTGCAGGATCTGTGGCTGTGGAGCCATGCCGGCGGCGAGGCGCAGGCCGCCGCGATTGCCGACGACATTGCCTATAATGCGCATGACCTCGATGACGGTCTGCGCGCCGGGCTGTTCGGCCTCGCCGACCTGCGGGCGCTGCCCTTCGTGGGCGATTGCCTGGCCGAAATCGACCGGCTCCATCCGGCGCTTGAGACGTCGCGCGTGGTCCACGAGATGACCCGGCGCGTCATCACGCGCTTCGTCGAGGACGTGGTGCGCGAGAGCGCGGCGCGGATCGCTGGTCTCGACCCGAAGGATGCGGATGATATCCGGCGCGCCGACGGCCCGGTTGTCGCCTTTTCCCCGGCCATGGCGGCAGCAGACCGATCGATCAAGGCCTTCCTGTTTCCCAACATGTATCGCCATCCGCGCGTCGTGGGGATCAGGGCGCAGGCCGATGCGGTCGTGCGCGATCTCTATGCCCGCTTCAGCGCGCGGCCCGAGCTGATGCCCGAGGAATGGCGGACCGGCCTTGCCGGCGCCTCGGCGGACGATCTTGCGCATCGCGTCGGAGACTATATTGCCGGAATGACCGACCGCTACGCGCTCGACGAGCACCGGCGCCTGTTTGACGCCACCCCGGACTTGCGCTAGGCGCGCAGGCAAATAACCGCTGCTGCGGCGCGTTTCGCGCGCCTGCGGGCCCATGACGGACCCATGGCGGCCGGATACTCGAGCCCGGGTGACATCATGAACCTCTTCGATCTGTTCCAGGCGCGCGTCGTGGCGATCCTGCACGGCCTGCAGCAAGCCGGAACCCTGCCGGAGGGGCTCGACCTGTCGCGCGTCGTGGTGGAGCCGACGAAGGATCCGGCCCATGGCGATCTGGCGACCAATGCCGCCATGGCACTCGCCAAGGAGGCGCGCCAGCCGCCGCGCACGCTGGCGGATGCCATTGCCGGTGCGCTGCTTGCGATCGATGGCGTCGCGCGCGTGGATGTTGCCGGCCCCGGCTTCATCAATATCACCCTGGCCGATGGCGTGCTGCGCGAGGTTCTGCGCTCCGCAGTCCTGTCCGGCGAGGATTTCGGGCGCGGCGCTGCCCATGGCGTGCCGGTCAATGTGGAATATGTCTCGGCCAATCCGACCGGCCCCATGCATGTTGGCCATGGGCGCGGCGCCGTCTTCGGCGATGCGCTTGCCAACCTGCTGTCCTTTGCCGGGCGGCAGGTGACCCGCGAATATTATATCAACGATGCCGGTGCGCAGGTCGATGTGCTGGCCCGCTCCGCCTTCCTCCGTTATCGCGAGGCGCTGGGCGAGGAGATCGGTACGATCCCGGAGGGTCTCTATCCGGGCGATTATCTCAAGCCGGTCGGGCAGATGCTGGCGCAGGCGCATGGCACGGCGCTGCTGGGGCAGGACGAGGCGCAGTGGCTGCCCATGGTCCGCTCGGCTGCCATCGATGCCATGATGGCGATGATCCGCGAGGATCTGGCCGCGCTTGGCGTGGTGCACGAGGTGTTCTTCTCGGAGAGGTCACTGGCGGGCGGCAACGGCGTGCCGGACGCCATCGCCGCGACGATCGACGAGTTGCGGGCGCGCGACCTGATCTATCAGGGCCGGCTGCCGCCGCCGAAGGGCCAGAAGGACGATGACTGGGAGGATCGCGAGCAGGCCCTGTTCCGCGCCACGGCCTTCGGCGACGACGTGGACCGCCCGCTGCTGAAGTCTGACGGCGGCTATACCTATTTCGCGTCCGACATCGCCTATCATCGCTCGAAATTCGAGCGCGGTTGCCGGGAGATGATCGACGTCTGGGGCGCCGATCATGGCGGCTATGTCAAGCGCATGCAGGCAGCGGTGCAGGCCGTCACAGGTGGCGAGGGCACGCTCGACATCAAGCTCTGCCAGCTCGTCAAGCTCATGCGCAATGGCGAGCCGGTGAAGATGTCGAAGCGGGCGGGCGAGTTCGTGACGCTGCGCGATGTCATTGACGAGGTGGGCCGCGACGCCGTGCGCTTCATGATGCTGTTTCGCAAGAACGACGCGACGCTGGAATTTGACCTCGCCAAGGTGATCGAGCAGTCGAAGGACAATCCGGTCTTCTACGTGCAATATGCCCATGCGCGCTGTGCCTCGGTCGGCCGACAGGCGGCGGAAGCGCTGCCGGACATGGCGCAGGACCGCGACGCGCTGGCGGGGGCGGACCTCACGCTGTTGTCCGACGAGGGGGAGATTGCGCTCCTGAAGCTCATCGCCCAATATCCGCGGATCGTCGAGGCGGCGGCGAAGGCGCATGAGCCGCACCGTATCGCGTTTTATCTGCACGAACTGGCCAGCCTTCTGCATTCATTCTGGAACAAGGGCAAAGACTCGCCGCAATTACGGTTTGTTAATCAAGCCGAACGAAACATCACTCTTGCCAGACTCGCGCTCGTGCACGCCGTGCGGTCGGTTCTGGCATCGGGCCTCTCGATCCTCGGGGTCGGGGCGCCACAGGAAATGCGCTGAGCGCGATGCATCGAGGTGCGGGTTTTCCCGTATCTGAAACGGGGCAGGGCACTCGGCGACCGGTGAAGGCGGAGTTTCCCGTACGGTGCCGCGTGCCGATATGCACACGCTCGTATGGCGGCTCCGAAGCAACAGGCACCGCCACGCCATGAACAATCCCGCTGCCCGCCTGTCCATCGATCTCGAGGAACTCGAGCGCCAGCTGCGCCAGATGTCCAGCGGTCGGGCCTCCCAGAATGACGATCCGCTCGCGGATCTCGCGAAGCTCGTGGGCCAGGACGATCCGTTCCGCGATCTGATCGCACGCGACAGGCCCGCCTCTTCCCAACACGCCCCCGCGCGGCAGGTTCCCGCCGAGCCGGTCGTGACAGTGCGCCACGAGCCCGAGATCGAACTTGCGCGCCCCGTGCCGGCTGAATGGCAGGCTGAGCCGGATTTCGAGGCGCAGATGCGCGGCGCCCTCCATGAGGAGTATCAGGGGCGGGGCCAGCCAGCGCCAGGCGTTCGGGATGCAGACGATGCGGCCGCGTTCCTCCAGGCCGCGATCAATGGCGGACGGCAGGATCCCGGTACCCAGGTTCAGAGCGGCGGCTATGAGCTCCCGCCCCAGGGGCCTCAGGGACATGCTTACGGCGAGGCCGGATTGCGGGACTATGCTGCGATCCCGGACGAACTCCGGGGGGATGATGTTCGCGCGGACGGGCGCGCAAGCGACCCGCGCTTCCAGAGCTTCGAGGATGATGTCGAGGCCTATGCCCGCGATGATCTCTCGCGTCGGGACCCGGCTTCCATTGTTGCTCCCCGCCTTGCGGGACGCGAGGCAGCCGCCGACGATTATGGCCAGTGGGATCATGCCGCCGCAGGTGCAGCGG
>JBIPLL010000339.1:0-3858 GCA_044368425.1 Beijerinckiaceae bacterium | reverse complement strand
GCGGCCTCAGGCGACCAGCCCGAGGATGACGAGGACATGCAGGTTCCCCCGCGCCGCTCGCGGAAGGGCCTGATCACGGTTGCGGCTCTTCTCGGCGTGGCGACGATCGGCGTCGGGCTCGCCATGACGCTTCGCAATTCCGGTCCGCGTGTCGCGGCGGGCGATCCGCCGATCATCCAGGCGGAGCAGGGACCGAGCAAGGTCCAGCCGCAGAATCCCGGCGGGGTCGAGATCCCCAACCAGAACAAGCAGATCTATGAGCGTCCCGGCGCAACCACGGCCGGGCCGACCAAGGTCATTACCAGTGCCGAGGAGCCGGTCGACGTTGCCGCTGCTGCCCGTCTCGCGGCCGCTGCTGCTGCCGCCAGCACCGCCAACGGATCGGCCGCGCAGCCGCGCATCATCCCGACCTCGCCGGCTCCAGCTCCGGCTCCGGCTGCCATGCCAGCGGCACCGACACCCGCACCGACAGCGACGGCGACGCCTGTCGCACCTGTCGCGCCCGTTGCTCCCGTTGCCGTCATCGCGCCGCCGCCGGGAAATTCTGCGGCCAACAACGTGCTTGGCGAGCCGCGGCGCGTTCGCACCGTCTCTGTCATGCCTGACGGCACCATTGTCGATCCGACGAAGCCTGTCGCGAGCCAGGGCGCTGCGGCGACGACCGCTTCGGCGCCTGTCAATGCGCCGGCTGCCCCGAGCGTGGCTCCTGCCCCGCGTCCGAGCGCACCGGCGCCCCAGCCGTCCACACCCTCGGCAGCCGTTCCGTCGACCGGGGCCGCGTTGTCGGCTCCGGGCGGTTCGACTGTCGCTGCCGCACCGCTGCGCACTCCCGCCCCGCGTCCGCCTGTCGCCGCTCCTGCCGGTGGTGCGGACGGCCCGCTCGCGATCACGCCATCGGCCCAGCCGAAGCTGCAGCAGCGAGTGACCAATCCCCCTCCGGTTCCCACGCAGGTTGCCTCGGCTGCGCCGGTCGCTGCCTTGCCGGCGACAGCCGCGCCGGCCGCCGCCACGGGGAGCGGCTTTAGTGTCCAGCTGGCTGCGCCTGGCAGCGAGTCGGAGGCACGCACGACGTTTTCCAGTCTGCAGCGCCGCTTCAGCGCCGAGCTGGGCGGCATGCAGCCGTCCATCCGCCGCGCCGAGGTCGGCGAGCGCACGATCTATCGCCTGCGCGTCGGGCCGATGTCGCGCGAGGAAGCCAACTCGCTGTGCTCCAGGTTGCAGGGTGCAGGGGGGCAATGCTTCGTCGCCCGCAACTGATCCCGTGGCGTGAGTTTCGGTGGAGAGGCGCGCCGTTCGGTTGACCCGGCGGCGCGCCTCTCCTACGACCGGACCATGCCCACGCAATCCTTCGCCGCCAGCCATTCCGCAGGGAGCGCCTCCGTCGGGGGGGCTTCCCGCTGCCGGTCCTTCATCTGCGGCGTGTCGGGCCTTGCCCTGACTGATGGCGAGCGAGCCTTCATTCGCGAGGCGCGCCCCTGGGGCTTCATCCTCTTCCGCCGAAACATCGACAATCCTGCGCAGGTTGCGGCTCTGACTGCCGAACTGCGCGGTATTGCTGGCCGTCTCGACGCGCCGGTTCTGGTGGACCAGGAAGGCGGGCGCGTGCAGCGGCTCGGTCCGCCGCACTGGCCCGCTTATCCGCGCGCCGAGGTGTTTGGTGCCCTGTGGGACCGCGATCCGCTGCGGGCGCGCGAAGCCGCCTGGCTCAATGCCCGGCTGATGGCGCATGATCTCGAAGCGGTCGGCATCGACGTGGATTGCGTGCCGGTCCTCGACCTGCGCTTCCCGCAGGCGCATGAGGTCATCGGCGGACGCTCCTACGGTCCGCGCCCCGACATGGTCGCGCAACTCGGGCGGGCGGTAGCCGACGGCATGATCGCGGGCGGCGTCCTGCCCGTCATGAAGCACATGCCGGGCCATGGCCGCACCAGCGTCGATACGCATTTCGCGTTGCCGCGTGTGTCGGCATCGCGGCGGGTTTTGATCAAGACGGATCTCGTCCCGTTCATGGCGTTACGGGACCTGCCGATGGGCATGACCGGCCACCTCATCTTCGAGGCATTCGACCCGGATGCGCCGGCCACGACCTCACGAAAGGTGATTTCCCGCATCATCCGTCGCGCCATCGGCTTCGATGGTCTGCTGATGACCGACGACCTGTCCATGCAGGCGCTGGCGGGGTCGCTCGGCGAGCGTGCGGCCGCCGCGCGGGCAGCCGGCGTCGACATGCTGCTCCATTGCAACGGCAAGCTCGACGAAATGGAGGAGGTCGCCCGCGAGGCGCCGGTTCTCGCCGGCGCGTCCCTGCGCCGGGCGCGTGCGGCGCTCGCCCGCAAGCCCGGCCGGCCGGAGGCGCTCGACGTCCAGGCCGCCCGCGCCCGGCTTGCGAGCCTGATGGATCCGGCATGAGCCATGCGCGACTGCCATTCGCGGAGGACGAGCGGACGGCCTCGCCGGCCGGCGAGTTGCCGCTGATCATCGACGTGGACGGGTTCGAGGGCCCGCTCGACCTCCTGCTCGAACTGGCACGCCGGCAGAAGGTCGATCTCGCGCGGATCTCGATCCTGGCGCTTGCCGAGCAATATCTCGCGTTTATCGAGCAGGCGCGCCAGACGCGGCTCGAACTGGCAGCCGACTATCTCGTCATGGCCGCGTGGCTCGCCTACCTGAAGTCGCGCCTGCTCCTGCCGGAGCCACCCAGGGCAGAGGAGCCGAATGCCGGCGATCTCGCGAGCGCCCTTGCACAGCGCCTCGCACGGCTCGACCTGATCCGCCAGCTGGCACGTGGCCTTATGGACCGTCCGCAACTCGGGCGGGACCTCCATGCCCGGGGTGCGCCGGAGCCACTCACGATCCGGGCGACGCCGCGTTTCGAGGGCACGCTGTACGACCTGCTCAATGCCTATGGCCGGCAGAGGCAGGAGGCGGCGCTGTCTCGCGTCACGCTGGTGCGGCGCGTGGTGTGGTCGCTTGCGGAAGCGCGAGAGGCTCTGGAGCGGCTCGTGGGCGGGCTGAGCGTCGACTGGACCATGCTCGACGAGTTGCTGCGTGACTACATGGATACGCCACAAAGTCGCGCCACCGTGCGGGCATCCACATTCTCTGCCATGCTCGAAATGGTGCGGGAGGGGCATGTGGATGTGCGGCAGGATCGCGCCTTCGGCCCGCTCCTGCTGCGTCGGCGCGGCGTGAATGGCGGCGCGGAGACTGCGACCGGGGAGATCGTCTGAAGGTGCGCGAGGAACGGCCAGATATCGTGGACGCTGCCGGCGACGCTTCAGGACCAGATCTGGCCCTGCATGAGGGCGTCCGGATCGCGGAGGCGATGCTGTTTGCCTCGGCCCAGCCGCTTTCCGAGACGGACATTGCCACGCGCCTGCCTGCCGGCGTGCCCGTCAATGCCGTGCTGGCACGGCTCGAACTGCATTATCGAGGCCGGGGCGTGACATTGCGCCGGGTTGCCGGCCGCTGGCTGTTCCAGACGGCGCCCGACCTCGCCTGGCTCCTCGCACGTGACGTCGTGGAGCCGCGAAAGCTCTCGCGTGCCGCCCTCGAAACGCTCGCGATCATCGCCTATCATCAGCCGGTGACACGGGCCGAGATCGAGGACATCCGGGGCGTGGCGACGTCGCGCGGGACGCTCGACCTGCTCATGGAAACAGGCTGGGTCAGGTTGCGTGGCAGGCGGCGGGCACCGGGACGGCCCGTCACATTCGGCACGACGCCGGATTTCCTCGTGCATTTCGGCCTCGACGCCATCGACGACCTGCCCGGTATCGACGAACTGAAGAAGGCCGGATTCATCGACGGGCGCGTGCCCAAGGGGCTCAGGGTTCCCACGCCCGACGACAGCCCCGA
>JBIPLL010000401.1:0-3358 GCA_044368425.1 Beijerinckiaceae bacterium | reverse complement strand
GACGCGGGCGCCCACACCGTTCGACTGCCGCCGGAACCCGGCCTGATCGACCTCGCGATCGGGCACGCGCGTATCGACCCGCGCCTCGACGAAGGGGGTGACGCCCGGTGTCACCTCATAGCCGCCGCGCAACCGCAGGCCATAGGTCGTCGTGTTGCGGTCGCCCTGGTCGAGCACCGCGCCATTGCTGAGCTTCGCATCGGCATAATCGTCACGGTCGATGAGACCGCGCAGGCCAATGGAGAGGCGGTTGAAGCGCTGCGTCAGGCCGGCCGTGAGCCCGGTTGTCGCCACGATGGGCCGCTCGCGCACCGAAACGTTCAGTTCCGGACTGCCGGGTCGCTGCGTGTCGATGCGAAGCCGCCCCTCGACCTCGCCCGTCAGATCGCGCGTGAAGTCGTGCCGCCAGGCGAGCCGTCCTTCTGCTGCCGGGCGGTCCGCCTCGCTCTGCTCGGGATAGCGGGCGAAGGAGCCGCGCAGGAAGCCGTCGAGCGAATGGCGCGACCAGTCCGATTGCAGGCGCAATTCGCCATCGGTGCGCAGCACCGGCGAGCCCTTTGCGGTGGCCCCGGAGCGTCGGTTGGGGTTGGTATCGTAGCCCACGCTCTGCTCGATGGCCGGAAACAGGCGCAGCGTGCCCAGCCGCCAGCCAAGGGCGGCATAGGGGTCCTCCTCGGCGATGCGTCGCCGGCGTACCGGCACCGGCCCGGCTGCAACCGGCATCGTCGCCACCGGCTGCACGACAGCGGGCCTCACCCGGCTGCGGTCGATGCGTTGCACATCCGCGCGGACAGGCCGGCGAGCGGCATTGGCGGGGGCATCTGGCCGGGTCGCCTGCGTGGCTGGCGGGACGCTCGTGCGCAAACCCAGTTCACCGAAGGTCGTGTCACGGGCAATCGGGATAACAGGATCGGCTGCGCCCGGCCGGGAAGCGTCGACCTGCGCCGCAGCCGGATCGGCAAATCCCGCGACAGCCGCAAGCACGGACAGGCCTGCGACGCGGGCGACGCGCGATGGCGCGCGCAGGCAAGGCCCGCGACGCAGACATTGCATATGGCTCGCATCACGCATGGTTAACGCTGTTACAAGGAGGATGGTTAATGCCCGGTAACTTTGCCCTGCTCTTCAGCGAGGCCGGCCGCTGACGGCACCGGGTTCAAGCGCGGCCCGGTCCGTGCTACCTGCGGTGCCAGCGGAGCCTGCCCGCGAACCGGACATGTCATGACCCAGACCGCCACGCCCAAACCTGCCACGCCCAAACCTGCCACGCCCAACCCTGCGCCCCCCGCCGACGCCCTCGCCTGCGCCTTGCGCACGCTGACCACGGAGCGCGCGGGCCTCGACGCCTTGCACGCGGCCCTGCAGGGCGAGCTGGGACCGGTCTTCACCGCTGCGGTAGCGGCCGTGGCCCACGCGCAAGGGCGTGTGATCGTGACCGGCATGGGCAAATCCGGCCATGTCGGGCGCAAGATCGCGGCAACTCTCGCTTCGACCGGAACGCCGGCACATTTCGTCCATCCGGGCGAAGCGAGCCACGGCGACCTCGGCATGATCCAGCCCCAGGATGTGGTTCTCGCCCTGTCATGGTCGGGCGAGACGGCTGAACTGTCCGATATCGTCGCCTATGCCGCCCGCTTCGGCGTCACCCTGATCGCCGTCACCTCGGTCGCGACCTCCGCGCTGGGCCGCGCCGCCGACTACCCGCTCGTGCTGCCGCGCGCCGAGGAGGCCTGCCCCAACGGACTGGCGCCGACAACCTCGACCACGATGCAGCTCGTGCTCGGCGATGCGCTGGCCCTGGCATTGCTCGACGCGCGCGGCTTCAGCGCGACGGACTTCCGGATCTTCCATCCCGGCGGCAAGCTGGGCGCGAGGCTCAAGCAGTTGCGCGACATCATGCACGGCGCAGACCGGCTGCCACTTGTCGGCCCGCAGGCCACGATGGGCGAGGCGCTCGTCGTCATGACGCGCCACGGCTTTGGCTGTGTTGTCGTGGCCAAGGCTGATGGCCGCCTCGCCGGGATCGTCACCGATGGCGACCTGCGCCGCCACATGGGCCCCGATCTGCTGGCGCGCGCGGTCGAGACGATCATGACCCGCAACCCGATGACCGCGACCCCGCATATGCTGGCCGCCGAAGGCCTCGAACTGATGGAACGGCGCAAGATCAGCGCGCTGGTCGTGGTGGAAGATGACCGGCCGGTCGGCCTCGTTCACGTCCTCGACCTGCTGCGTGCCGGAGTTGTATAACTTTATACAAGACAAGGAAGATATGAATTTAAAGAATGTGAAATCCGGTTTTATTTGACAATTAACGAAACATGATATCATCTGCCGAGAGGCGGAGTTGATCCATGACTGGAAAAGTTGGAACGAGCACGACTCCCACGCTAAACTCAACTCCTAGGCTAAATCCGACTCCCGGGCCGCACGCGAACAAGGCGTCAGCCGAATTCACGGCGCAAGCACAGCCGAAGGGCTCGGGCAGAGCCACTGCCACCCGGAAGCCTGCATCGGAGGCTGAGACCAGATCCCCGGTCGAGACGGTGCGGCAGGGCGGCGCCGATTTCGTCAACGGCTTCCGCATCGGCGCGCAGGAGGCACGGGAGAAAGTCCATACAGTGATGCAGCATCTGGGTGGCACGCCTCCGGAACTGATCACGCGAGAGAGGCCGATCCCGTCGAACGGCTCGCCTATGGAGACGGTCGGGAAGACCATGTCTGGCAGCATCCTCGGCACATTGACTCTGCCGTTGAACCCCGCCGACAAATATCTCAAGGAGCGCCAGATCGCAGACGAGAAGGGCCTGTCGCCCGACCATGCGAGGAACAGCGCCAACCGCGCCTACTGGATGGGTATGGCCGAGAACGCGACCGCCGTTCTCTCGCCGAAGCTGGCGGCGGCTGGCAGCGCCATGATCGAAGCCGGCCAGCAATGGTCGAGGGGCGAGCGCAATCCGGGGCGGATCATCGAGCGCGCCGTCACGGCCGGCCTGTCGAGCTACGCGATTGACAGGGCCGGCGACACGCTTGGCGACATCATCGGCAAGGGACCGGGCAAGGGACCGGGCATGGGACCGGGCCCGGGCCGGATTGATGCGCATCCGGCTGGCGCGCATGCCGGATCAGGAGCCGACGTGAGCGCTCCCGATCCCGCGCGCGAGCCCCGGCGAATGACCACCGACAACCCGTCGGGTGGCGGACGCAAGCCCTTCGAAGGCATCGGACGCGGCATGAGCATGGACGAGGCCATGGACCTCGCATCGCGGGAACGCAACCTTCAGGGCATCCCGGAAGAATATCTCGATACAAGAAAGCTCGAGGCTTTTGCCAAGGAGGGCGGCGTCAGCCTGAAGGT
>JBIPLL010000176.1:0-6063 GCA_044368425.1 Beijerinckiaceae bacterium | reverse complement strand
CGCGTCGGCGAAAAGATGTTTGAATCCGCGCCAGACGATGTGAGGCGTGTCATCAGCATGATGCTCGAACGAGACGGCGTCACACGGCCAAGTGTCGAGCATTTTGCAGCGTTGTCCGAGATGCATGACGACCCGAACATGGCTCCAAGATTGAAGGAATACATGCAGACGAAGTTCGGTGGCACCGAATACGAAACGGCAACAGAGGCCGCAGTTCTGAAACTGGCACAGGAGAACCCGGCCTATCGGGAGCTGAGTTCGCTGTGGGAATCCATGGGGCCGGATGGCGACTAGGTTCCACCGGATGACCCGTCAGGCCGCCTCGACCACAAGCGTGGCGCCCTCGACCCGGACGACCCTCACCTGCGCGCCTTGCGGCAGGTCCGGGCCGATCACGCGCCAGACGCTGTCATCGACATGAACGCGCCCCTCCCCGCCCTCGATCGGCAGGGACAGGCGGAACTCGCGCCCGACCAGTGCGTCACCGCGCCGGTTGAGGAAAGGCTCGTCACCCGATGCGCTCATGCGTCCACCCATCAGCCGCCGGCCGGCAAAGACGATGGCAACCGCCAGCACCGCATAGACGATGAAGGCCGACTGCCATGACAGGCCGAAGACCCCGTCAACGATGCCCGTGCCCAGCGCGGCGACGCCGAGCCAGATCAGGATATTGCCCGGCACCAGCATTTCGGCACCGATCAGCACGACGCCGAGGATGATCCAGGCCCAGGGGCCGAGTGCGGCAAGCATCGATCAGCTCCGCGCAGTGGTATTGGGCACGCTGCCTGCCGTGCGCTTGGCCGCCGTGTCGCCGAAGACGGAGCGCGTCAGCTCGCCGATGCCCCCCAGAGTTCCGGCAAGCGCGGCCGCCTCGACAGGTACGATCAGCACTTTCTGGTTCGGCGCGGTCGCCATGGCCTTCAGTGCGTCGATATATTTCTCGGCCACGAGGAAATTAGCCGCCGCAAGATCGCCTTTGGTGATGGCCTCCGAAACCATCTGCGTTGCCTTCGCCTCAGCCTCCGCCGAACGCTCTCGCGCTTCTGCATCGCGGAAGGCGGCTTCCTTGCGGCCCTCGGCGGCCAGGATTTCGGATTGTTTCTCGCCCTCTGCCTTCAGAATGAACGCCTGACGCAGCCCTTCCGCCTCAAGGATGGCGGCGCGCTTCTCGCGCTCGGCCTTCATCTGACGCGCCATCGCCCCGGCCAGATCGGCGGGCGGGAGAATGTCGCGGATCTCGACGCGCGTCACCTTCACGCCCCAGGGCGAGGCGGCGGCATCAAGCACGCGCAGCAGCCGCTCGTTGATCTCGTCGCGATGCGACAGGAGCTGGTCGAGATCCATCGAGCCGACGACGGTGCGGATATTGGTCATGGTGAGCGTCTGCAACGCCGTGCGCAGTTCGGAAACCTCGTAGGAGGCGCGCGCCGCATCGAGCACCTGGTAGAAGGCTGCCGCGTCGATGGTCACGCCCGCATTGTCGCGCGTGATGGCTTCCTGGCTCGGAACATCGAGCACCTGCTCCATCACGAGGAGCTTGCGCCCGATCTGCTCGACATAGGGGATGATGAGATGCAGGCCGGGGCTCAGCGTCCGCATGTAGCGGCCGAAACGCTCCACCGTGTAATTGTAGCCCTGCGGCACTGTTCTCACGCCCAGCGCGATCGTCAGGATGACGAGAATGACGAAGGCGGCAATCGCAATATCTGATCCGGACATGAACATCGCGCAATCTCCCCTCGGGCCCAGACGAAGCAGTCCCGATGACCCATAAGGTCACGTGGTTAGGATTCAACGAACGCGCGCGATGTCTGCAGCGATCCTAGAGCCAGCCCTGCAGTTCCCGGTCCGCGATGGCCCGGATCACGTCAAGCCCCTCGTCGCTGTCATTGAGGCAGGGGATATAGGCGAATTTCTCGCCCCCATTATCCATGAAGATATGGCGGTTTTCGCCATCGAGTTCTTCCAGCGTCTCGAGGCAATCGGCCGAGAAGCCGGGCGCGATGATGGCGAGCTTCTTGATGCCGCGCTTGGCCAGACCCTCCACAGTCTGGTCGGTATAGGGCTTGAGCCACTCGTCCGGCCCGAAGCGGGACTGGAACGTCAGGATGAAGCGCTCCGCCGGCCAGCCCATGGCCTCGCGCATCAGCCGCCATGTCTTGGCGCACTGGCAATGATAGGGATCACCGCGCAGGAGATAGTCCTTGGGCATCCCGTGGAACGAGACGAGGATGGCTTCCGGCTCCCAGTCGAGCCTGGCGAGCCCGGCCTTCAGCGTGGCCGTCAGGGCGCCGATATAGGCAGGGTTGTCGTGATAGGGCGGGGCGATCCGGATCGCGGGTTGCCAGCGCATCGTCATCAGCGCGCGGAAGACGTGATCATTCGCGGTCGCGGTCGTCGCGCCCGCATATTGCGGATAGAGCGGCACGACGAGAATACGGTCGCAGCCCTGCGCCATCAGCGCCTCGATCCGGTCCTTGATCGCCGGAAAGCCGTAGCGCATGGCCCAGTCGACCACGACCCTGTCCCCGGCAATGGCGCTCAGGTGCTCCTGGAGCTTCTCGGCCTGCGAGCGGGTGATCGTCTTGAGCGGCCCCTCATTGCGCTCGTTGTTCCAGATCGAGGCGTAGTCCTTGCCCTTTTTGCCGGGCCGGATCGTCAGGATGATCAGGTTGAGGATCGGCCACCAGATCAGCGGGTTGGTCTCGATCACGCGCCGGTCGGAGAGGAACTCCTTCAGGTAGCGCCGCATGTTCCAGAAATCGGTGCCCTCGGGCGTGCCGAGATTGGTGAGCAGAACGCCCACCCGTCCGGTCTTGACCGGCGGATGATCGGGGGGCAGGCTGACGGGGCTTGCGACGGACTGGGCGCCCGGCACGGAGAGGGTGGGCTTGTTCATGGCAGACTGATCCCTTGGCTTGGCCTCCATCTAGAGTGGATGACGGTCGGCTCCAAGGGCCTGTGCGACGATAACGCTGCCCGCTGCGGGCATGGCTCGACGCAACGGACAGGATCGTCGGTCATCGTGCCGTCATGGATGCGAATCGATATGTGGGTGGCGCGCGGCGCCGGTCGGAACAGGATGCGGGAGAACGGACATGGTTGAACTGACACGCCGCCGGGCACTGGGCGTCATTGCGATGCCCGTGGCCATGGCCGCCGGGGGCGCGCTCGCCCAGGCGCCGAAGGTCACCTTCACGCTCCTCCTCGTCAACGACATCTACAAGCTGGGCGGCGAGCGCGGGCGCGGCGGCTTCGCCCGCGTTGCAGCTATCGCCAAGGCAGAGCGCGCACGCGGCAACCCCGTCCTGTTCTGCCATGCGGGCGACTGCTACTCGCCTTCCATCATGTCGGGCTTCGACCAGGGCGCCCATATCGTCGAATTGCAGAACCAGCTCGGCCTCGACGTCTTCGTGCCCGGCAACCACGAGTTCGACTTCGGCAAGGACAACTACGCCAAGAGGATCTCGGAGCAGACCTATCCGACCTTCGCGGCCAATCTGCGCGACGCCGCTGGCAATCCGTTGCCGGGCCATACGGACGGCAGGATCTTCGAGCTTGGCGGCATCAAGGTCGGCGTCACGGGCCTGCTGCTCGAGAACACCGCCCAGGTCTCGAGCCCCGGCGACCTGAAATTCCTGCCTGTGATCGAGACCCTGCGGGCGCAGGTGCGAGCCCTCCGCGCGCAGGGGGCGGAATTCATCGTGGCGGTGAGCCATACCGACCGCGCAGTCGACAACGAGATCGTTCGCACCCGCCTCGTCGATGTGCTCCTCACCGGCCACGACCACGACCTCGCGGTCGCCTATGACGGGCGCGCCGTGATGGTCGAGTCGAACGAGGAAGGGAACTACGTCACGGCCATCGACATCGCCGCAACCGTGACGGGCGAAGGCACGGCCCGGCAGGTTGCCTGGACGCCGATCTTCCGCGTCAACGATTCGCGCGCCTTCGAGCCGGAGCCGGCCGTGCAGGCGATCGTCGCGAAATACGAGGCGCAGCTGTCGAAGGAACTCGATGTCGAGATCGGCACGCTGGTTTCCCCGCTCGACAGCCGCTCGGCCAGCGTGCGCAGCCAGGAGACCGCCATCGGCAATCTCATCGCCGACGCTCTGAAGGCGCGCACCGGCGCACAGGTTGCCATCACCAATGGCGGCGGCATCCGCGGCAACAAGCAATATCCCGCCGGTCACAAGTTCACGCGCCGCGACGTGCTCACCGAGCTGCCCTTCGGCAATGCGTCGGTCATGGTCGAGATCACCGGCAAGGACATTCGCGACGCGCTCGAGAACGGCGTCTCGCAGTTCGAGAACCGGGCCGGCCGCTTCCCGCAGGTCGCGGGCCTCAAGGTCGAGATCGACCCGAAACAGCCTGTCGGCCAGCGCGTCGTCTCCGTCATGGTCGGCGACAAGCCGCTGGATCCTGCCGCGAAATACACCGTCGCCTCCAACAATTTCATGCTGGGCGGCGGCGACGGCTATGTCTCGCTCGGGCGCGGGCGCACCCTGATCGGGCTCACCGACGGCAAGCTCATGGCCAACGAGGTCATGGTTCATGCCCGCTCGCTGGGCACGATCGACCTCAAGCCCGAAGGGCGGATCGTGATCCGCTGAGGGCCGGACATGCCCGGTTCTTATGCGGCAGCACTGGCCGCCTTCCTTGATGGGGATCGCTGCCAGCCTGCCGGGCGGCCACAATGGTCTTCGCTGCCCTTCCTTGCCGGAAAGATGGCAGCATCGGTCTGTGCCAGGGTCGATGAACGCGTTGCGCTTGGCGGCCATGTCCTGCCGCCCGCAACCGACACATTCAACGCGCTGAAACTGGCGCCGCTTGCGTCCGTGCGCGTGGTCATCCTCGGGCAGGATCCCTACCCGACCCCCGGCGATGCCCACGGCCTCGCCTTTTCCTATATCGGCCGGGGCCACCTGCCGGCCTCCCTGCGCAACATTTTCAAGGAACTGGCGCAGGATCTCGGCCGTCCGCAGCGGCGCGATGGAGATCTGCGCGACTGGGCGGGACAGGGCGTGCTCCTGCTCAACACGGCACTGACCGTCGAGGCCGGGCAGGCCGGCGCACATCTGAAATTCGGCTGGCATGCGCTCGCCGACGAGGCGATTGCCGCCGTCTCGCGGCATTCGGCCGGCGCCGTCTTCATCCTGTGGGGCGCCCCCGCGCAGAAACGACGGCCACTCATCGACGAGAACCGTCACGCCGTCATCGCCAGCGCCCATCCCTCGCCCTTGTCGGCGCAGCGCGGCTTCTTTGGCTCAAAGCCCTTCAGCCGCGCCAATGCCTGGCTGTCCGCGCGTGGACAGCCGGCCATCGCCTGGTAATCAGCCGACCGGCCGCTCGTCGGCGATCACCTTGCCATCATTGGGCAGGCTGCCGAGGGGAACGAGCTCGACCCCGCCCTTGAGCTTGGTCACGGCCTGAAGGCTGGCCGCAATCGCCTCGATCAGGCCGGGTTTGACCTGCGGGACTTCGACCAGCAGGGTCATGGCATCGGCCTCGCCCGCGCGTGTGACTACGAGCCGCACCTTACCGAGTTCGGGATGACGCCGGGCCACGTCCGCCACCTGTTCGGGCCGCACGAACATGCCCTTGACCTTGGCCGTCTGGTCGGCCCGCCCCATCCAGCCCTTGATGCGCATTGCCGTGCGCCCGCAGGGCGAGGGTCCCGCCAGTACGGCCGAGAGGTCGCCGAGCGCCAGCCGGATGACGGGGTGGTGTGGATTGACATGCGTCACCACGACCTCGCCGACCTCGCCCTCGTCCACGGCATCGCCCGTGCCGGGCCGCACGATTTCGAGAATGAGATCCTCGTTGACGATCAGCCCCTCGCGCGCCGCGCTTTCATAGGCGACGACCCCGACATCGGCGACCGCATAGGCCTGGTAGGCGTCGATGCCGGCCGCCCTGAAGCGCTCCTGCAACGAACGCGGAAAGGCCGCCCCGGAGAGAAACGCCTTGGTGAATGTCATCTCGACCTGCGCCTCCGCCAGCGCGTCGATCAGGATATTGAGGAAATCCGGCGTGCCGGCATAGGCATTGGGCCGGAAGGCA
>JBIPLL010000550.1:0-2507 GCA_044368425.1 Beijerinckiaceae bacterium | reverse complement strand
TGCACGATGAGGAAGAGGCCGCCGGACACCACGAAAATGGCAAGGCCCGCAAGCAGCAGAATGATGCCGGTCGTGCTCTGTTCAGCCGAGTTGATCGGGTCGGTCTGGTTTGGCTGCGACGCGCCGCGTTCGTGATCGATGATGTCGCCCGCCGCCTGCACACCATAGAACGGCACGCCGAGCACGATGCCGAGTGCCATTCCGATCAGGAATTCCTTCGCGAAGACGGCGATCAGCCAGAAGCCGGCATCCGGCACGATGGCGGCAAGCTCCGGCTCGATCTTGAAGGCCACCGGCAGGCCGACCGCCACAGCCATCGCGGCGCGGATCTGCCCCTGGATCTGTGTGCTGGTGAAGAGCGGAAACTGCGACAGCAGCCCGGCCATGCGTGCAGTCGAAAGCGTGATCGCCAGGATCAGCGCCTCGTAACGCAGCAGGAGTTCCTCGATGGTTTGCCCGAGCGGCTCCATTCTACCGGGTCATCAGGTGGAACGACGAGAACAGCATCCGCGTGTGGTCGATGAGCGGTATCGACAGCGGATAGCCGAAACCCGCCAGCACAACGAAGATGACGCCGACCTTCACGAGTTGCGGCAGGGTCTGGTCCTGGATCTGCGTCGCGGCCTGGAAGACCGCAAGGAACAGCCCCAGCGCAATGGCGACGGCCATCGGTACCGCGACGATCAGCGCTCCAGCCCGGAAATTCTCGTAAATCTCCTGACCGAGGATGGTCATGTTCATGGCATCTCTCCAGGTCGAGGGCGTCACATCGGCGCGTAGCTGAGGACGAGCCCCTGCAGCAGGCGTGACCAGCCGTCGACCGCGATGAACAGAAGCAGCTTCAGCGGCGTGGAGATCACTGTCGGCGACAGGCTCTGCATGCCCATGGCCACGACGAGCACGCTGATCACGAAGTCGATCACAAGGAACGGCAGGTAGAGAAGAAAACCGATCTCGAAGGCCCGCGTCAGTTCCGAGACAAGAAAGGCCGGAGCGAGGATGAAGAAATCCTTGTCCGTCACGGGGCCCATATTCTTGCCGGCCCACATCTTCGTCGCGGTATCGACGAAGAACTGGCGCACTTCCGGCCTCGCATGTGTATCGAGGAAGGTGAAGATCGGCTTGTAGGCTTCGCGCGCCACGCGCTCGTAGTCCTGCACGCTGGCATAGGTCTGCCGCGGGTCGGTCATCACCGCGTAGATTTCCTTGAGGATCGGCGCCATCACGAACATGGTCAGCACGATGGCGATCGATGCGAGCACGTTGGTCGGCGGCGTCTGCTGGATGCCGAGCGCGTTGCGCACGAGGAACAGCACGACCATGATCTTCGCGTAGGACGTGCACATCAGCAGCATCAGCGGCAGCGCAGCCAGCGCCGCCGAAAGGACGATCAGCGCGAAGAAAGAGGTCGTCGAGCCGGTCATGTCGCGATCCGGTTGACCCTGACCCCGATTGCATCGCCGATGCGCACCAGCGACCCCGTGCCGATGCGCCTGCCCCCTGACAGGATCTCCACCGCTTCGTTCAGCGCCTTGCTGAGTTCGAAGACATGCCCCTGGCCGATATTCTCGAGTTCGCCCACGCTCAGGCTCGTCCGCCCCAGCTCGAAGACGAGGTGCACGGGCACGTCCCTGACCGAACTGAAGGGCGCACTGCTCTCGTCCTCGAGGATGTCATTCATCGCGGCACCCATCGTGAATTCGGTCGTGTCGGGGTCGGGAATACGCAACAGGGGCCCGTCCAGCACCGGCCGCATGTTCTGGTACGTGCTTGTCTGGACGAATCGCTCGCCCGTCACGATGGCAATCTTTTGAAACGTTAGAAAGGTGCGATCAAGAATAATTCCGCTGCCCACTTCGAGGTTGACGAGCGTATCCAGGGTCATGCGGGCAAAGCCCGCGCGCATGGAAATCGGCACGCGGATCGAGGCGGGCATTCGCGATGCGACGGGCCATTGTGCGACGAGACGGTCGAGTCTGGCGATTTCAGGCGGCGCCCCGTTCAGAACGAGCGGGAATGAACCGTTATCGCCGAGTTCCGCGACAAACAGCCGGCCGTCGCCATCCGGGGCCGGTGCGGGCAGGCTGATCCGCATCACCCGCAGGCTCTGGCCGAAGACCCGCTCGCCCAGCGAGAGCACATCCCCGAGCAGATGATCGACAATCGCGGCAGCGATGTCCGGCTCCAGATTGGCGAAGGGCAGCTCCGGGAAGCGTTGCGCCGCGAGCGCGAGTACCACGTCGATCGGACACGTGACGACAAGTTCCCGGTCCGCGACGGCCAGATGAGCCGTTGCCCAGTTGCCCTTCCAGGGCGCCATGCCGAGGGGGCTTGCGGGCAGGAGCCGTGCGGAACCGAACGGAGTCGGGACGATGGCCGCTTCACGCGGACGCGTCCAGCGCTGGTGCATCGGCAGCCTCTCGGCCGGAAATCCGGGCAGGTCGGCGAGCGTCAGCTCATGAATGGGTGGATAGCCCAGCCCCTCGTCGCCTCGCCCGTCATGCGCC
>JBIPLL010000548.1:0-2513 GCA_044368425.1 Beijerinckiaceae bacterium | reverse complement strand
CCCGCTGCGCCTCGTCGAACAGCATCTCGGCCGTCACGTGGCGATCGCCCTTGGCGAATAGAAGCCAGCCCAGCGACATGCGCTGGCGCGTCGGACGCAGGCCCGACCGGCGCAGCATTGCCCGCAGGTTGTGGAACGGACAGCCCGAAGAAATCCGGGCGGGCGTCTCAGGCTCGCCCGCCACGGCGAGTGAGCCGGTCATCCGGCCATCGGCGGCAGCGCGGCGTGTGGCGATCAGATCGGTCATGGGGCCCGTCGGACACTTTCCTGATGCCTTATCATAGGGATCGCCTCCCGCGACTGCAACCCGTGGCCCGGTCGAGTGATCTCGCGCGGCCCGATCTTGGTTAGGCACCGCCCTACTTTCGGCATCTTGCTGTTTGAAGGCACGGGAGGCGGAACGAAACGATTGCCGCGATGGAAGGCGCCGTCTCACTTCCGGTGGCCGGCGCCCTATGTTACGGAGGCGCGCCACGACAGGGGAAGGGTCTTCACGGAATGGAACGGCAGGCGAGCTACGGCTACGAGGATTTGCTGCGCTGCGCACGCGGCGAGATGTTCGGCCAGGGTAATCCGCAATTGCCGCTGCCGCCCATGCTGATGTTCGACCGTATCACGGAGATTTCCGAGACGGGTGGTCCGCACGGCAAGGGTTTCGTGCGCGCCGAACTCGATGTCCGGCCCGATCTCTGGTTCTTTCCCTGCCACTTCAAGGGCGATCCGGTCATGCCGGGCTGCCTGGGCCTCGACGCACTCTGGCAGCTCACGGGATTTTTCCTGGGCTGGCTCGGGGCGCAGGGACGGGGCCGCGCCTTGGGCGTGGGTGAGGTGAAATTCGCCGATCAGGTCTTGCCGAGCGTGAGCAAGGTCGTCTACGGCGTCGATCTGCGGCGTGTTTTCCGCTCGAAGCTCGTCCTCGGCGTGGCCGATGGCTGGCTCGAGGCGGATGGCCGGCGCATCTATGAGGCGAAGGACCTGCGCGTGGGGCTGTTCAAGCCTGACGCCGCCTGAGTCTTTCGGAGCGGCGCGAGCCGCTGCAACGGATTGCCAGCGAGGAACAGGACATGAGACGCGTCGTCGTGACCGGAATGGGGATCGTCTCCTCCATCGGCAACAACACGCAGGAGGTGAATGCCTCCCTGTACGAGGCGCGTTCGGGCATCGTACACGCGCCCCGTTATGCCGAACTCGGCTTTCGCTCGCAGGTCCACGGTGCGCCCACCCTGCGGCCCGAGGAGCATGTCGACCGGCGTGCCATGCGCTTCCATGCCGACGGCACGGGCTGGAACCATGTCGCCATGGATCAGGCCATCCGCGATGCCGGGCTTGAGGCGAACGAGATCTCCGACCCCCGCACCGGCATCATCATGGGCTCGGGCGGCCCCTCGACGCGCGTCATCGTGGAAGCCGCCGACATCGCCCGCACCAAGGGCCCCAAGCGCATCGGCCCCTTCGCCGTGCCAAAGGCCATGTCCTCGACGGCCTCGGCCACGCTCGCGACCTGGTTCAAGATCCTCGGCGTGAACTATTCGATCGCCTCGGCCTGTGCGACGTCGAACCATTGCATCGGCAATGCCTACGAGCTGATCAAGTGGGGCCGCCAGGATCGCATCTTCGCCGGCGGCTGCGAGGAACTGGACTGGAGCCTCTCGGTGCTGTTCGACGCCATGGGCGCCATGTCGTCGAAATATAACGAGACGCCGGCCCGCGCCTCGCGCGCCTATGACGCCAATCGCGACGGCTTCGTCATTGCCGGCGGCGCGGGCGTGCTGGTGCTCGAGGAATACGAGATCGCGAAGGCGCGCGGCGCGCGCATCCATGCCGAAATCGTCGGCTATGGCGCAACCTCGGACGGCCACGACATGGTCGCCCCGTCCGGCGAGGGCGCGGTGCGCTGCATGCGCCAGGCGCTGGAGGACGTGAAGGTGAAGGTGGATTACATCAATCCGCACGCCACCTCGACGCCCGTCGGCGACCAGAAGGAGATCGAGGCCCTGCGCGTCGTTTTCGGCACCGGCGACAAGTGCCCGCCAATTGCCGCCACCAAGTCGCTGACGGGCCATTCGCTGGGCGCGACCGGCGTGCAGGAGGCGATCTATTCGCTTCTCATGATGAACAACGGCTTCATCTGCGAGAGCGCCCATATCGACGAGATCGACCCGGAATTTGCGGACATGCCCATCGTGCGCAAGCGCGTGGACAATGCGAAGATTGGCTGCGTCCTGTCGAATTCCTTCGGCTTCGGCGGCACAAATGCCACCATCGTGATGAAGCATATCGACGCCTGACGGCGTGAACGCGCGGGGCGATCGCACCATGACCGATATCTCTTCCGGCCTGATGGCCGGCCGTCGCGGCCTGATCATGGGCGTGGCGAACGACCATTCCATCGCCTGGGGCATCGCCCGGCGACTGGCGGATCACGGTGCGAGCCTCGCCTTCACCTACCAGGGCGAGGCGCTGGGCAAGCGTGTCGCTCCGCTCGCCGCCTCGGTCGGCTCGAGCCTCGTCCT
>JBIPLL010000673.1:0-2515 GCA_044368425.1 Beijerinckiaceae bacterium | reverse complement strand
CGGTTGAAAAACAGGCGGAAATCACAGCCAAACGGGAAGCCGGGAAAAGACGCGCAGCTAATCGCTGGAACACTAAGGAAAACTCTAGCTCCGACGATAGCTCAGCTACAAGCTCAGCTACAAGCTCACTTGATAGCTCAGCTACTAGCTGCGACGCTCAGGAGCTACATGCGGAAAGAGAAGGAGAAGTAGAAGAGATAGAGAGAGTACAAGTGGGCGCGGATGCGAGAGCAATTGAACACATCCAGAAATCGTTGATGGGTTACTGTTCGGCGGCTGAAAAAAGATTTTCGCAACCCGCGCTTGTTTCGGCGGCGCGGTTGGTTCAGAGTGGCGCTGTTAGTGCCATGGACCTCGTTGCCAAACTCGACCAGATTTCGGAAGTTGCCCGGAAGAACCCGAAGCCGGAAAAGAGGTTCCTCCCGAGCGTTTACGACCTGGTCGAACTCGAACAATGGCGTTCTCCGCTCGAAGCGTTTTCGGTTGCGCCTTCCGATCGATCGCTCCCTGCACCCGCATCCGGCCAAGCCGCGGCCGCAAAACGGCAGCGGTGGCAGGTCGAGAAAGATCTCCAATCCGCGAAGGACCAGCTCGGGAATGTTCGCGAGCGGCTGTCGAACTACGAAATGGTCCGCGTTTCGGAGGATCCCGAGGTGCCTCAGAGGAAGACGCTCAAGCGGAAATATACTCCAGAGGCCCAGGCCGAGATCGATCGGCTGAAGATCCGGGTGGCCGAGTTGAGCGCCGAACTTCGGTCCGCATGAACTCATACGAGGCCACTCAGGCCGACCGGGACCGGGAATACCGGGAGGCATACTCCGCCTGGGTCGGTTCGCTTGAACCGGAGGAACGCAGAGAGCTTGAGCGCCTCGGAGTCGCGGAACCATCAATCCCTGGCCGCGCTGGCGGATGTCTCTCCGGTGACGCCGCTGATTCTCCGGCGGCTCGATGCGAGGCTCAAGAGGTTGGCGAAACGGAACCAGAAACCGACGATCGGCTGCACCACGTTCTCCGGCGGATGGTCGGCGAATTGCTCCACGATTCGAATCCTCGACTTTCGCTCGAATGCCTGGCCCTCGTCACCGGCCTTGCCTACCTCGGCGACTCCATGACCGAGATCGCAAAACGGCACGGCGTGACCCGGGCGGCTGTCAGCAAACGATGCGTTGCCCTGACCTTGACCCTCGGACTGCCTCCTTCCCGAGCGATGCGTTCCCTGGCCGCGAGAGATGCTTACCGGGTTGCTCGCACAAACAATTTGACTTAATTGTAAGCGCACATTAAACGATTGCTGTGCTGACTGCTCCGAAAATTAATGCTTCAAGGCTCGGCCTCAAATTCGAGGGATCGCTCGACTACGATGAGTGGCTGGCGATTGCGCCGCAGATCGGTGAACTGGCTCAATCGGTCGGCTTTGTTGTTGGCGACTGGCTGGTCTACGGGCAGGACCATTTTGCGGCATCTGCGCTCGGGAAAATGCCCACGGCGGTGATCGATGACGCGGTCAAAATTACCGGGATTGACCGTTCGACGTTGCTCAATTACGCCTACGTTTCGCGGAAAATTCCGATTCGGTCGAGGACCGCGACCCTTTCCTGGGAGCATCACAAGGTCGTTGCCAAGTTGCCACCCGTTGAACAGCGGGAATGGCTCGACGCTGCGGCTCAATCGGTTAGCGCAGGAAACCCGGTTTCAACCCGCGCCCTTCGTCGCTCGATCAACTCGGGTCGGATGCTGGAGCCTGAAGAGACCCGCCAACCGGAAACAGACAAGAGCATCGACAACCACATCCCGTGGATCAACCGACTGGTCGGCTGGTGGTCGCGGGTTCGGTCATCCGGGTGGCTCGACCGCGCCACCACTTCCCAGCGGAGCGCCCTGAAACGCGACCTGGAACCCATCGTGACGATTTACAATGAACTCTGACCTCCTGCTTGAGCGAACAACCTCGGCGATCGCCGAGCTTGTAACCAGCCACTGGGCCTCGGTCATCGATGCCCGGGATGACGATGGCCAAACCAGTTTCGGGCTACGGATCAAGCTCGAGGACGGAGATCCGGCGCGGATCCGGGTTTCGATTCGCATCTCCGGGCCTTCCATGAGCGATCAAATCGAGGTCTCCGTTCATGGCTGAAAAACTAACAGCGCACGGGGTCGCGATGACCGTCGAGACCCAAAAAGCGAAAAACATGGAGCTTGCGGCTCAACTGGCCGCCGAAACCCGTCGCCGGGAGGAGGCTGTCGAGGCCCTGGAGAAATCGCGGGCCGCCAACCGGAAAAAGCGCCCTGCCCTGCCGAAGGCGCCGAAGCTCAAGGGCGACCTAGTCGAAGTGACGACTGGCGACTGGCACGGGAACAAGGTCGACCCGGCTGGATTCGCGGCTTTCTTGGCCGATCTGAAGATGATCGAGCCGGACCGACTCATCCTTGGCGGAGACATCCTCGACTGCGGCGGGTTCCTTGCCGAGCATCATACGCTTGGCTACGTTGCCGAGTCGGCAGATAGCTACGAAGA
>JBIPLL010000611.1:0-2517 GCA_044368425.1 Beijerinckiaceae bacterium | reverse complement strand
TTATCCAAACTTCTTCTGGGTGTGTTTTTACAGACCCAGGAAGGCAGGCTTTTTTTCAGCTTTATGGCAAAAGGATGGACACCGAAATCACACATCCTGTGTTTGGTTATAAAATGCACTACAGGCGTATGATCATGTTGCATGCACGCATGCTTGCAGCGTGGTTTGCTGGCGAAATTCCACACCTTTCATTTTTAACCACACGCTGAAGAGGTTTGGCATGCGCAGGTATTATTTGGTGTGTTACGACATCCGTGACCCTAAAAGATTGCGAAAAATACACACCTTGATGAAGGGGTATGGAACACCTTGGCAGTTTTCTATTTTTATGTGTTTTTTAACACGCACACAACGCATCACTTTGCAAAGGGAGGTGGAAGGTATTTTAAACATGGAAGCAGACTATACTGCTCCCCTCTAAGAAAGCCAGGTTATTAACAGAGAATCGTGGCTGTGTTAGGAGTTATAACAGCCATGAAAAGACGCAGATTTGACGCGAAAATAAAAGCTGAAGTGGTGTTAGAAGGTTTAAAAGGCCGCTCGGTGGCCGAGATATGCGCCACCCACCAGATTGCTCAATCCATGTATTATGCTTGGCGCGATGAGTTCTTGCGCAATGCGACCAAAGCGTTTGAAGTAAACAAAGACAGCGCACGTGAAGAACGCCTTGCGCGAGAGAATGACCGACTTAAACGCGTGGTGGGTGAATTGACCATGGAATTAAAAAAAAACGACGAGGAGTTGTGGTGAAGCGGAAACGCTCCCAATTGATGGTGTTACGTGATGCCGATATCGTGGAACGCTTGAAGGTTTTAAAAATGGAACACCCATTTTGGGGTTATCGCCGTTTATGGGCGCATTTACGCTATGTTGATAAGTTAGTGATCAACAAGAAGCGCGTTCGCCGACTGGTGGTAGAGAATAGGTTAAGCGTAAACGCGAACACACGGTTGAGGGCCACACGCACACCACAGAGGTCAAAGCCACGTCCCACACGACCGAATGAATGGTGGGGTATTGATATGACTAAGGTGATGACAGATTCGGGATGGGTTTACATCGTGCTGGTGTTGGATTGGTATACGAAGAAAGTGGTAGGGAATTATACTGGCATGCAATCAAAAGCAGAGCACTGGATGCTTGCGCTCGATATGGGCGTTCAAAGGCAATGCCCCAATGGTGCCCGTGAGCACGGCGTTGGACTTATGTCCGATAACGGATGTCAACCAACCTCAGAGTCTTTCATGAAGGGTTGTAACTTGCTCGGCATTCAACAGGCTTTCACAAGTTACAACAATCCTAAGGGCAATGCCGACACCGAACGCATGATGCGCACAATGAAGGAGGAATTGCTGTGGTTACAAGAATGGCGCGGCGTATGGGATGTCGCCGTAGCCGTCAAAAAATGGTGTGAATCGTACAACGAAAGTTATTTGCATTCAGCGTTGCACTACTGCTCACCGAATGCCTTTGAAAAAACATTTTTTCAAACCCACGAGACTCCGTTATTAACGGCTTGACTTATGGGGAGCACTACACCTGCTTCTGTACGTTTATACAAAACATTATCAGGTTTAAAATCTAAATGGTTAATACCAGCAGCATGAACACGTTGTAATGCAAGTGCTGTTTGCTTACAAAGTGACAACAACTGAAGCCTGTTCATATATCGATTGCGATAAAAATACACTGTCAGATCAGCTTCCATTTTAGGCAAACCAGCAAGGTAATATTTCGACACACCTCTTGACGTACGTACATTCCACACTTTCACATCTGTATAGCCAAGACGGTTCCAGCAAGCCGCTTCTTTTGGGAGATTATAAAGAAAAGCTCCTTCACGTGTTTCTTTCTTAAGTTGCTTAACAAAGTGTTCACTGCCATCTGCAAAACGGCCTGTACGTGCTTTCGCTGTGGATCCTTTACCTGTTTTCAGTCCAGAAGGTGTGGTATCCCACGGTTTTCTAGACTCTGAATCTGAAAATACAGGAACTATTCTTTTATGAAAACCTCCCGCATTGCCATGATTTGTGGTTTTTTTTGTTCCGCTAAAATCATAGATGGTAAAGTAAAAGTTGACGCAGGACCTTGCGTAGAAACAGGAACAGGAATAACGGGGGGACGCAGTTCGTCCTGCTTTAAGGGTTGAACCTGTATGCTTGTGATTCTTGAAACATGTGAGGGGGGGATCGCATTTGGTCTTTTACAACAACGAAACACAGAGCACCCCCCTTTACAGAAAAGCACTCCAACATACTTCTCAAAAATGTCACGAGGTTATGTTTCTTTGCCTGAATTCAACACTCCCTGCACAACCTGCGTCAAATCCGTCACCACACGCCCTTTACGCCCCATAGCTTTAACAGCTTGTATTTCATACAAAGGGCTTGAAGGGCGTTGAACATAACACACAGAAGCGCCCAAAACATGGGGCATGGCCAAATCCAATTCAAAATGGTCTCCACACACCCATAAACGGTCCCACGAAGTGTTCAACTCTTGACGCAAGCCATCAAG
>JBIPLL010000546.1:0-2523 GCA_044368425.1 Beijerinckiaceae bacterium | reverse complement strand
CGACGGCCGTGCCCGATCTCGCCGCCCGGCTCGTGTCGGATGGCTGGGCGTTGGCGATCGAGGGCTACAACGCACAGGAACGCGAGGCACGCGCGGCCAGACGTGGCATCTGGGCGCTGGATTTCGAGCTTCCGGCCGAATGGCGTCGCAAGCACCCCCGGCCGCAGGGCTGAGCCGATGGCAGGTCGCGTGCGCTGGCGCACGCAGTCGGGAACAATGCCGGGTTAATCATGTTTCACATGCTCGTCCCTGAGACCCACTCTGACTGGCCCGGCTCCACAGCCGGGCCTTTTCTTTGCGCCGCGTCATGGGAGGCTTGCAGGCAGGGCCATTGACGCTGGCCGCCTGCGCATGGTCCGTTGCAGCCTGCAAGATCGCCGTTCCGCCCAGGGAGTGCGCCGTGAAGCTCTACGATGCCCCGAAGGCCCCCAATCCGCGCCGTGTCCGCATCTTCATGGCTGAAAAGGGCATCGACATCCCCCGTGTCCAGATCGATATCGGGCAGATGCAGCACTTCGCGCCGGAATTTGCCGCGCTCAATCCATTGCGCAAGACGCCCGCGCTCGAACTCGACGATGGCACGATCATCACCGAGACGGTCGCGATCTGCCGCTATCTCGACGCGCTCCATCCCCTGCCGCCGCTCTTCGGCGAGGGGGCGCTCGGGCAGGCTTTGGTCGAGATGTGGCAGCGCCGGATCGAGCTTGAGTTCCTCTTTCCGGTTGCGCATGCATTCCGGCACCTGCACCCTGCCATGCGTGAGCTCGAAGTGCCGCAGATCCCGGCATGGGGCGAGGCCAACAAGCCGCGTGCGCTTGCTTTTCTCGATCTTCTCGACGCCCATCTCGCTGACAGGCCGTTCGTCTGCGGCGAGGAATTCAGCATTGCCGATATTACGGGGCTGTGCGCGGTCGACTGGATGCGCCCGGCCCGCATCGCCATGCCCGAGCACCTGTCCAACGTCCGCCGCTGGCACCAGCAGATCTCGGCGCGTCCGAGCGCGACCGCTTGATCCCTGCCGACGACCGGGGCGACGAGCTGGAGGAGCTTCTCGCCGCCATCAGGGCCTGCCGCCTGTGCCGCGATGCCCCGCTCTTCGGCGCGTGCCTGCCGCATGAGCCGCGGCCCGTGCTGCAATTCGGCAGGGAGGCCCCGCTTCTGATCGCCGGGCAGGCGCCGGGCACGCGCGTTCACGCGTCCGGCCGCTCCTTCACCGATCCGTCGGGCGTGAGGCTGCGTGACTGGCTGGGCCTCGACGAGGCGACCTTCTACGATCACGCGCGTGTCAATATCGCGGCCATGGGCTTCTGCTTTCCCGGGCTCACCTCCGGGGGCGCGGACCTTCCGCCCCGGCGCGAATGCGGGCGGATCTGGCACGATCGGCTCTTCGCCTCCCGCCCGCCTTTCGCTGCCATCGTGGCAGTGGGTGCCCATGCCATCGGCTGGCACCTGCGCCGTCTGGGCGCCGCCGACCTGATCGGTCCCAGCCTGACGGCGACGGTCTCGGACTGGCGGCGGATCGAGGAGCGGACGGGACTGTGGCCGCTGCCCCATCCGTCATGGCGCAACAATGTCTGGCTGCGCCGCCATTCATGGTTCGAGGCGCAGCTCCTGCCCTTGCTGCGGGATCGGGTCGCGGCGATCATGGGCGAGGCAAGCGCGGAGAAAGCCGATGACGGACGGAAACGAGATCAGGGTCACGCATGACGGGCCGGTCGCCACGATCGCGCTCGCCCGCCCCGGCAAGCTCAATGCGCTCACCGCACGGCTGCATGCGCAACTGCGCGCGGCGCTCGACGCCGCCGAAGCGGATCCCGCCATCCGCGTCGTGGTGCTGACGGGGGAGGGGCGTGCCTTTTCCTCGGGACAGGACCTGACGGAGGATCTGCCGCGCGACGACAAGGGGCGCCTGGATCTCGGCCCCCCGCTCGAGCGCGATTATAATCCGCTCATCCTGCGCCTCGCCGGCTTCCCGAAGGTGACGATCGCGGCGCTGAACGGTCCCGCCGTCGGCGCCTCGATGAATATCGCGCTCGCCTGCGACATCGTGCTCGCGGCCCGCTCGGCCTACCTGCAGGAGGCCTTTGCGCGCATCGCGCTGGTGCCGGATGCCGGTGGCACCTGGATCCTGCCGCGCCTCGTCGGCCTGAAGCGTGCGCTTGCCCTCATGCTGACGGCCGATCCTGTCAGCGCCGAGGACGCGCAGGCGCTGGGGCTCGTCTACAAGGTCTATGACGATGCCGATTTCCCCTCGCAGGCGGCACGTTTTGCCGCGCGCCTCGCGCAGGGGCCGGCCCACGCTTATTGGCTGACCAAGCGCGCGCTCGCTGCCAGCATGGGCAACGACCTTCCCGCCCAGCTCGCGCTGGAGGCCGAACTCCAGCACGAGGCGGGGCAGGGCGCCGATTTTGCCGAGGGTATTGCCGCCTTCCGTGAAAAACGTGCACCGCGCTTCAGTGGCGCCTGACGCCGATCACAGGGCTGCCTGGGCTGGCCGCGAGGTGCCTTCGGCAGGGGCCCTGG
>JBIPLL010000765.1:0-2523 GCA_044368425.1 Beijerinckiaceae bacterium | reverse complement strand
CGATCAATGAGGCAAGATCTGCCCTGCCAATCGCATTGGCTAGTTCTAGTTGTGTGTATTTATGGCAGTTGGAGAGGGGGTCTACGCACGAAACAGAAAACGGACCATCACCCTCTGGTGAAAAAACATTTGCATCATAATTTGGATCATCAGTACCTGAAGGGGGGATCATATTGAGACCGAGGGCTGACGGCTCAGGTCCCCAAACTTCCAAGCCATCAACATCGATTAAGTGACCCGTACTTGTCAGTGGGTAGCTGGGATTTGGATCAATGACTGAAGATGGATTACCATTTACTACTAAACTGCCAAACGAGGAGAAAAAGTTGCCAACAACACCATTGGTGTTGGACCAAAGCGATATGCCACCATTAGGGTGCTCAGCAAAGATTGCATTTCCCCAGCGGTCATTTTGAACTGAGAAAAGGAGATTGGTAGTATTATTTCTAATTGCATAGAACAAAACATCGCCTATATTTGAAAGGGCATCTACTTGTAAATTGCCATAAAAATGTGAATTTCTAAGCCCTGATTGAGGCGGTACATTCACACCATCGAAGAATACAGCTTGGCCAGGAATGCTGGCGAATAATTGATCTCGATCGCCCTCTTGAGCTGTTAAGTTTCCAAAGCTGACTTCCTTGCCAGGTACATATCTTGGCGCCGGTAATGCGGAGCTAGGTACGGGCATGACAAATGGGCCGGGAGGAATCGGGTCTCCATAAGGTCGCGCGTTGGACTGAAGCGCGGAGCCAAGGATGCCGCTAACAACAGCTGCGGTTCCCAAGAAATTTTTTGTGGAAAAAAACTTTTGAGAAGATTTGATAAACCAATTAGATTTGATTTGTTTTTTCTGGTCAAAATGCTTCTTTCAGGAATAAGAGACATGATAAAGAAGTGTTGAAATTAACTTAACTATAGTATCACCTTTTTTAAGTTTTCAGCAAAAGATCTTTTTTTTTGCATGATTTTATTAGTAATGCATGATTCAATCATCTTTGCCTCAATTAAATGGTGGTTCACGCTATTGATGGCAAATCCTTTCTCTGCATGGGCTTGATCTGCCAATCACCCCCTGAATGACGCTAACTTTGAGCGTAGATTGGATATCCTCCAGCGTGGTGCAAGCTGCTAAACGCTCGGCCGAGAAAATGCGGAAGCCTTCCAGTCGCTAATACCCATCTTGCAGCAGCAATACCGAGCAACCCTGTCAAGGTTTGACTAAGCTGGCCCCAGGCCAAGGATGGCGATTTTAGGAAAAAGGGATCGACCGATAGGCCCCCATGGCTGGATGAATCGCATATGTTCCGAGCTGGCGCTAAAATAATGTCAAGGCATCAATCGCAGAAATTTGTCTTGGTCAGTCGCAGCCTGGCTTGCACTCCTCGCCCTACCCGCTTGGAACCGCAGCCGCTCCCCTTGTTACGCTGATGAGGCTTGCTGAAAGCCAGGCGCCGCTGGCGTCATAGCGACGGATCAACCGTTCTAGCCGGTCTGGTTCAGGCAGCCAGCCGGCCTCTACCGCAAAGGCTTGGCGATGGCTCACCTGCACTGGCGTCAGGCTATATCCGGCATCGGGCTGCAGCAACAAGCGCTGATTTGAGCCGCCGCTTTCGCTCACCTCAGCACCCAGTTGGCTGCGGATGTGAAAAGGCTGGCCTGGGCCGCCTTCGATCTGCAGGACACAGCTGGAAATTTGAGGCTCGGGCCAGTCCGCCGTGATCGTGGCGACCTGGCCCGTCCAGGGGCCAAGCAGGGTCTCCAATTGCAGTGCTGGACGTTCGCTGGCGCCGCTGCCAGATCGAAACTCGCGGATTAGCACGAAGCTTTCCAGAGCCCCGTCCGGGTCGTGCAGTTGCACCAGCCGGTGGCGGCGATCGCCGGCAATAAAACCAAATTCGGCGCCAAAGGGGGTGCCCGGCGCCACCTGCAGCGACCCCTTATTAAAAGAGCCAGAATCGAAGAACAGCACCTGCCGGCCCAGGCTGCGGTACTCCTGGTTCATCTCCCGGCTGGGCACACCGCCCTCGTCGCCGTTGCTAAAGCGGCGCAGCCGGAAATGCACCAGCCGCTCTTCCTGCCCCTGTTCCAGGCTGAGGATCGAGGCTGTGCTCTCGCCTACTTCGCCCTCGGCATTCAGCGCCGTGAACGTACCGCGCCACTCGCCGAGGTTGGCCAGAAAGTTCTCCCACTGGGACCCCATGGCTGCCGTGATCTTCCTTGGTCCGCTGGGCAATTCTAAGCAAACAGGTTGGTGTCTGGGCCCTTGGCTGAGGATCAGACGCTCAGGCTGGCGTTTGCGATCGCATTAGCTTCTGGCTGGTCGGCGGTATCTGACTAAGCGATCGGCTCGGCGAGTTGCTCGGTGATCACCTGCAGGCCCAGCAGCTGGTGCTCTCCGAAAGAACGCAGGAACGGCACATCGGCGGCATCGCGACCACGGGCGATCAGCACCCGGCCGCTGCGGGGGAAGTTGTGGCGGGCATCGAAGATGTACCAGCGATCGGCCAGAAAGGCCTCGAA
>JBIPLL010000545.1:0-2528 GCA_044368425.1 Beijerinckiaceae bacterium | reverse complement strand
AATACGCGCATGTTCAGGTCCCCAACCTCGACCGCTGGCCCGTGTCGTGCGGGCCCAAAAGCTCGATCCCGCGCCCTTGCCGCCACGCCATCTGGCGTCATCCCTTTTCGGGACTTTGCCTGTCTGTCCGCCCGATTCGCGACACTAACCACGTTTGGTTAACAAACTCTAATTCTGCGCCGCAAGCCCTCGCAGAGAGAAGGCGGTGCGTGTTCAAGAGCTTGCAGAATCGCTGTTTTTGCGAAAGGCGGACTTGATGAAGCGTATGAGGAACCGGCGCTAAGTGACTCCTGCGACTCGACGAACCCCTTAAGGAACACCATTAACGGGCCCGACAGGTTCACTCTTAACGACGCGGGTAAACGAAGTGTTTAAACTGGTCCGCAGACGAATCGATTGTGAGCCAGGGAACGGGCTGACGGCACAACGTTGCGCCGCTGCAACAGCCGGTGCCGTGCACCGGTCCGCGCGGCAGGAAACAGGACCGACATGACGGGCCCGAAACGCGCCGGCAGCCCTCTCGATGGCGACCACGACGCCTTTGCCGGCTTGCGCTCGTCGCTGCATGCCATCGAGCCCTTCGCGGTCTATGGCCGAGTTGCCGCCGTGCGCGGCCTGCTGATCGAGATCGCGGGCCCCATCGGTGCCATGGGTGTCGGGGGAAGCCTCTCGATCGAGATCGCGCCGGGCCAGGACGTTCCCTGCGAGATCGTCGGCTTCGTGGGGGAACGTGCCCTGGCGCTGCCATTCGCGGCTGTCGCCGGCATCCGGCGCGGCTGCAAGGCAAGCGTCATCGGCAGCCGCATGGGTGTCTACCCCTCCGCCGGCTGGCTCGGGCGTGTTGTGGACGGGCTGGGCCGCCCGGTCGACGGACGCGGGCCGCTGCCGCAGGGCCCGCATCTCCAGCCCTTCCGCGCCGAGCCGCCGTCCGCCCATGCCCGCCAGCGCGTCGGGCCTCCGCTGGATCTCGGCGTGCGCGCGATCAACACCTTTCTGACCTGCTGCCTTGGCCAGCGCATGGGTCTGTTTGCCGGCTCCGGCGTGGGCAAGTCGGTGCTGCTGTCGATGATGGCGCGCAATGCCGCCTCCGACGTCAACATCATCGGCCTTGTCGGCGAGCGCGGCCGCGAGGTGCAGGAATTCCTGCAGGACGACCTCGGGCCGGAAGGGCTTGCCCGCTCCATCGTCGTCGTCGCGACCTCCGACGAGCCGGCCCTCATGCGCCGCAACGCCGCCTACCTGACCCTGACGCTTGCCGAGGCATTCCGGGATGTCGGCGCCAGCGTGCTGTGCATGATCGATTCGATCACGCGCTTTGCCATGGCCCAGCGCGAGATCGGTCTGGCGGCGGGCGAGCCGCCGACGACGCGCGGCTATACGCCGACCGTCTTCACGGAGCTCCCGCGCCTGCTGGAGCGTGCCGGACCCGGAATCGGGCAGGGCACCATCACGGGCCTGTTCACGGTGCTGGTCGATGGCGACGACCACAACGAGCCGGTGGCCGACGCCGTACGCGGCATTCTCGACGGCCACATCGTCATGGAGCGCGCCATCGCGGAGCGCGGGCGCTATCCCGCGATCAACATCCTGAAGTCGGTATCGCGGACCATGCCCCGCTCGGCCGACCCGGCCTTCTATCCCGTGGTGCAGGCGGCAAGGAACGTGCTCGCCACCTACGGCGACATGGAGGAACTGATCCGGCTGGGGGCCTACCGCAAGGGTTCCTCGCCCGAGGTGGACCGCGCCATCGCGCTTTTTCCGGCCCTCGACGCCTTTCTGGCGCAGGGTAAGGAAGAAGCAACGTCTATAGGCGATGGTTACTCCCGTCTCGCCGGGATCATGAACGGCGCCGCCTGAGCGGCAGCCCGCGATCCTCGCGACATCCGGTAGCGGCCCGCCGCGTGGGGCGGTGGCCCGGGATGCGTGCATCCCGGTCGGGGCGCTCCGGCGGTGGTAGAGTGGGGAGTTGGGTAATCATGAGATCTCGGGAGACCTTGATCCGGTTGAAGCGCTTCCAGGTCGATGAAAAGCGCCGGAAGGTTACGCAGACCGAAATGATGGTCGCGGATTTCGAGCGCATGTCGAGCGACCTTGATCGCGAGATTGCATCGGAGGAACAGCGCGCCGGCATCAACGACCCGGCGCATTTCGCCTATCCGACCTATGCAAAGGCCGCCATGCAGCGCCGCGACAACCTGCGCCGCTCGGCCGACGATCTTCGCCTCCAGCTTGACGAGGCCCGTGCCGAACTGGCCGAGGCCATCGAGGACCTCAAGAAGGTCGAGATCCTGGAGGACCGCGAAACCGCACGTGACCGCGTCGCAGTCAATGCCCGCGACCAGGCCGAGATGGACCGTATTGCGGCCCGCAGCTTCGGCGGCGCGACCGCCTGACGAGATAACAACGATCTCCAGAACAGACTTGAGGTCGGTTCCCCGCAGGAGCCGGCCTTTCTTCTGTGCCGTAACGAAGGGCCGGCCTATGGCCGAAAGACCGGCACCTGCGGAACGCTGTCGGGCGGCAGCACG
>JBIPLL010000552.1:0-2529 GCA_044368425.1 Beijerinckiaceae bacterium | reverse complement strand
CAAAGATGGTCGGGGAGAGTGGTCTTGCGTCTCCAACTACCGAATCCACCCGAGGTCTCCAATGAACCTCAAAGTGGTGCGCGGGAAGGGACTCGAACCCTTAAGCCTTTCGGCACAGGATCTTTAATCCTGAACTTGCGTGTTTCGTTCTGATACGCTATGTTAACTCATGAGTAATGCCAAGCATTCAGAATCAAGGTTTAAAGATGTATTCGATAGTAACACGACATCACGCGAACAACCGCAGGAGAACGAAAAAATTGCACAGAAATTGCACAGGCAGCGGAAGCAGGCCCCAAAGACACACGCTGCCTACTGGTTGAAAAAGGTAATCAAGCCGACCGGGAGCGCGTTCTATGGCGTTCAGATTTACCGCAACGGGCAACGCCACCGCTTCGCATTGGAAAGCGCAGACAAGCAACAAGCCGCTGAGAAGGCGCGAGACCTTTACGTGTCGATTATCGCGCATGGATGGACAGCAACCCTTGAGAAGTTCAAGCCCGAAACCGTGAAGGAATTGAAACCCGCCACCATTGGCGAATGGCTGGAGTCCGTGAAGGCAACCGTGGAGATGCGCCCGATTACTTTCGCAACCTACGCCGGAAGCCTTCGCAAGATCGCAGCCGACATAGCCGACGTTGGAGACCAGCCCTCTCTTGATGAGAACGGCGACCCGAAGAAAGACAGACGAGGTCGCATCACTTACATGAGCCGCCGACACGGTGAAGGACATCAGGCATGGATTGCCAAGGTGCATGCATTGCCGCTTTCCATGCTCTCTGCCGCATCCATTCAGCGGTGGAAGTTGCAATACCTCACGAAGGTCGGAGACTCGTCAGACGCACGCAAACGCGCCGAGAATTCCGCCGCCAAGCTGATCCGTTGCGCCCGTTCACTATTCACCGCAAGGGCCCGTGAATTTGCTGCCAAGGAACTCATTCTGCCCGAACCGCTCCCCTTCGCCGGCGTCAAACTCCCGAAGAAAGCAAGCGCCGCCTACCGGAGCAAGATCGATGCAGCAAAACTCATCGAGGCCGCGAGGAAGGAACTTACTGGCGAGCCCTTCAAAATCTTCATCGTTGCTCTGTACGTCGGACTACGGAAAAAGGAAATCGATCTTCTCACATGGGCACAGGTGGACTTTGACAAAGCAGTGATCCGAATTGAGCGCACTGAGTTCTTTTCGCCGAAGTCGGAGGACTCAATCGGCGAAGTTGATCTTGACCCCGAACTTGTCGCGATGCTTCGAGGATGGAAGGCGAGCGCCTCCGGTTCGTTCGTGATTGAGTCCAGCCGCCAACCTAGGCACGAATCGAGCATCGTGTATTACCGCTGTGAGCCGCACTTTGACACGCTCTATGCATGGTTGAGAGGGCAAGGAATCACAGCCCGCAAACCGCTCCACGAATTGAGGAAAGAGCTGGGCGCTATCCTCGCCAGCACCGCTGGAATCTTCGCCGCTCAAAGCGTCTTGAGGCACGCGCAGATTTCCACTACCGCCTCCTACTACACCGACAAGAAGCGTCGCATCACCGCAGGGCTGGGAGCGCTGCTCGCACCCGCGCCCAGCAATGTCGTAGGGGCGAACTTTGCAGAAACTCGCGAGCATCAGATTCAACCAAAAGAAAAGGCCGCAGTATGAAACACGAAGCAGATCACAAGGAAGCAGTCTCAGAGAATACTGCGAAAGAAAGACCGCCTCTCGCCTCGCCCTACGAACTGGCAAGCATCGCTATTGCGCTCGCCACTCTCCACCAAAAAGAAGAGCCGGACATGGAAGGAGCCGTGAAACTGCTTCGCGATGCTGCTTTCAGGGTGCAGAATGAAAAGCGTCCAATCAGGTATTTCCCTGATTCGGCCTTTTTTGATGATCCCGAAATGGCAAAGCTGAATCAGGAGGCATTCGCGAGGATGGGAGCCAAGACGATTGTGCAAACTGCTCAAAGCCACCCAGAAGTAGAGCAGGCAACTATCCAGATCTTGAAACGATTTGAGGGAGCAGACAAGATCATGCCGCCAAAGAACTTCCCAGCATCGTCGTTAGCATGCTGGAGAGCTGTTTTAAAGCGAAGCCCTGGGACTGCTGAATTGCAGGCGAAGAAAACGGCGATTCTAAAGGCGCTTCCTTCGTCGGCTCTTTGGATTGAAGCGGGAGCACATTCGGAGGGAGCCTTCTGGATCTGGGCCAGCGGGGTCATGCCACTCTTGCCCGAGAGAGGAAAAAAAACAAAGAAGGCGAAGAGATCGAGAAAAGGCGAAAGCAAAGGGCTATACACCACCACCAAGCATGGGATGGATGGCAAGTTCAAAAAAAAGTGAAGCCGTGAAAAAAAGTATTTGCGCCCGTCCGCAAAACTTTGCTGCACGCAATACGGATTAAAGGAACGGTCATTTGCACAATGCGAATAGACTGACAGCACCGACATGCACGCTAGGTGACGACTTCCTTAGTCATTATGCACGCAAACTGAAGCTCAGTCGTGCGGCCATGCACGGTAACGGTTTGGATGAGAATGACGGTGATAACAG
>JBIPLL010000544.1:0-2529 GCA_044368425.1 Beijerinckiaceae bacterium | reverse complement strand
CGTCGACACGCTGATCGTCATCCCGAACCAGAACCTCTTCCGGGTCGCCAACGAGAAGACGACCTTTGCCGACGCCTTCGCGATGGCTGACCGGGTGCTCTATTCGGGCGTCGCCTGCATCACCGACCTGATGGTGAAGGAAGGTCTCATCAATCTCGACTTCGCCGATGTCCGCTCGATCATGCGCGGCATGGGCAAGGCCATGATGGGCACCGGCGAGGCGACCGGCGAGAAGCGCGCCATGCGCGCGGCTGAAGCGGCCATCGCCAATCCGCTGCTCGACGACGTGTCGATGAAGGGTGCGCGCGGCGTGCTCATCTCGATCACCGGCGGCAACGACCTCACGCTCTACGAGGTGGACGAGGCTGCGACGCATATCCGCGAGCAGGTCGACCACGAAGCCAACATCATCATGGGCGCCACCTTCGACGAGTCGCTCGAAGGCACGATCCGCGTGTCCGTCGTCGCCACGGGCATCGATCATGCCGCTGGCACGATGATCCGCCCCGCCGAGATGTCGCTGACCGACAAGCGCATCGCGGAAGTCGCCGAGAGGCTGCGCGCCGAGGCCCGCAGCCGCCAGCTCATGCCGGCCGGTGCCGCTCCTTCCGTCACCACGCGTGCTCCTGCGGGAGAGGTGATGGACGCCTACCAGCCGCAGCCGGTCGCGCAGACTGCGCCCGTCATGCAGGCCCCGGTCATGCAGGCCCCTGCGATGCAGGCTCCGGCCCCTGTCCAGATGGTGGCGCCGGTTCATGTGGCCCAGCCGATGCAGGTTGCCCAGCCGGTACAGGTCGCGCAGGCCATGCCGCAGGCGCGTCCCGAGATCGCGGCTGCGATCGCCCGTCATCCCGACGTGCAGGTGATCCCGGCTCAGCCGCGTGCGCCGCTTGCCGCCGAGCTGCCGCCGATCCCGCGTGCACCCGTCCAGGAAGCGGCCCCTGCTCCGGGTCCGTTCATTCCGCCCCAGGCCGAGCCCGTGATGCGCGCCCCGCGCATGCCCAATATCGAGGATCTGCCGCTTCCCGCGCAGAACCAGATGCGGGCCCGTCAGGCCGAGGCGCAGCCCGAGCAGCGCAAGAGCGTCGGCGGGTTTCTGAACCGTCTCGTGCAGGCGACGCAGAGCGTGACCCGCCGCGAGGACGAGGGCCATCACGCCCCCGCCGCCCCGCAGGCGCCGGCTCCCGCCCCGCGCCAGCAGCCCGTTTCGCCGATCCATTCGGAATATGCGAAGCGGCCGCAGGCGGCCGGCCAGGCGCGCCCCGCCGCGCCGCAGCCGGAAGGCGCCCGTCAGGGACTCACGGCCCGCACCATCGATGACGACCAGCTCGAGATTCCCGCCTTCCTGCGGCGCCAGTCGAACTGACCTGTCGCCACACAGGTGACGCAATCGCGGCCATCCGGGGTGTTCCCTCCGGGTGGCTGTTTCCTTTTTGTTGATATTTTTCAGATATTTGGCTGAAAATCAGAAATGTGGAGTTTCTGTAACAGAGCGTAAGAAAGCGTGATTTGGCGCGAGACGGCACGATGGTTAAGGTGCCGGCCATCAACAGGGTTCTTCCGAGACATCCGGGAAACGGAGACGAGGAAGGGTTGGGGCGGGTTCAAACAGAGGCCAGCAGTCGCAAACCGGTGGGGCAACCCACTTGACCGGTGGAGTGTGGCTGCGTCATGGCCAGGAATGATCGCATGAAATCGACGAAACAGACGACGCTGCGTGAGCGGGTGTGCCTGAGCGGCCATGGTGTTCACTCCAATGCTCCCGTCCGGATCGTCCTGCATCCCGCTGAATCGGATCATGGCATCGTGTTTCTCCGCACCGGTCTGCCGGGCGGGCGCGAGCGACTGATCGAGGCCCGTCAGGGCGTCGTTTCCGCCACCGAGCTTTGCACCGTGCTGGGGGACGAGACGTCCGGCAGCGTCGCGACTGTCGAACACCTGATGGCCGCCCTTGCCGGTCTCGGCATCGACAATGTTCTCGTCGAGATCGACGGTCCGGAAGCGCCGATCCTCGATGGCAGCTCCGCCCAGTTCGTCGATGCGATCGACGCCGTCGGCATCGAGGCCCAGCCCGCCACCCGTCGCTACATCAAGGTGCTCCGCCCCGTGCGCGTCGAGCACGGCCGTGCCTTTTCCGAACTTGCGCCGTTCGAGCGTGGCTTTCGCCTTGACGTCGAGATCGATTTCGACACGCCGCTCATCGGTCGCCAGCGCAAGATCGTCGAGCTGGATCCGGGCCTGTTCCGCCGCGACATCAGCCGCGCCCGCACCTTCGGTTTCATGCGCGACGTGGAGCGGCTCTGGAAGGCGGGCTTTGCGCTGGGGGCCTCGCTCGACAACACGGTCGCTCTTGGCGACGATGCCATCATCAATCCCGAGGGTCTGCGCTATCGCGACGAGTTCGTGCGGCACAAGGTTCTCGATGCGGTCGGCGATCTTGCGCTGGCCGGTCGCCCGATCCTCGGTGCATACCGTTCCTATTGTGGCGGCCACCGCATGAATGTCGCCGTGCTCTCGGCCCTGTTCGCC
>JBIPLL010000553.1:0-2535 GCA_044368425.1 Beijerinckiaceae bacterium | reverse complement strand
TGCAAGATAGAGACGTTCGCTAAATAACTTTTCCCAACCGTATTCAGTATCTGGTGCTGCAGGATAAACTGTATCTTCACGGGTATTAATTGATCCTGGATCCATCTGGTTATACTCTGGATAGACACAAGCGGTAGATGAGAAAAATATAGATTTAATTCTTACTTTTTCTGCTTGCTTCAAAACATTAACATTTATTAATATTGAGTTACCCATAACTTCTGCATCATTGTCACCAGAGTTAATATATCCTGCTCCACCCATGTCAGCAGCCAATTGATAAACTTCATCAAACCTTATTGGCATTACTTTTTCTACAACGTGTGGATCTCTTAAATCTCCAATTACAAAATCATCAGCATATGTCTTCCAGTACTCTGGATATTTAAGGTCTACTCCACGAACCCAGAAACCTTCTTCTTTCAATTTTTTAACAAGATGACTTCCAATAAATCCTCCTGCTCCAAATACTATTGCTGTCTTTGATTCCATTGTTCCTCCGTTATAGTTTTACGAATTACATCTAAATACCCTGGACCTTTTTGTACCCACCAGTGATCTGGTTCAACAAAATGAAAGAATATCATTGCTACATTACCAGAATCTGGGTTTGGAAACTTTTCTCTCCAGTGTAACTGATCATTTCCATAATATGCAAGGGCTTGATTTGGGTATAATGTGTATGCCTTATCTTCTACAAATAAATCCCATGGCTCTGTTTGATAAACACAAAAATCTATAGTGTATGTACAAGCGTTATCATCTATATGCTTATATAAATTTGCTTGCTCTCCCTCATAATGTGCAAAAAGAGAATATGATGGAATAAGATTTTCACTATTAAATTGTTTCCTTGCTACAGGAATTAATTTTTCTGCATAAGAGTCTATCAATGAATCATTAAAACAGTATCTTCCAAAACCAGAAGAATAGTCTTGTGGATTTTTTGGTTTATTTTTTAAATAATTACTAAGTTCAGAATACTCTTCTTCAGAAAAAACTTTATCCACAATAACTGGATCTTTAAGTTGTATCATCTTAACCAACTTACTACTGCATACCTTGTTCCACTGGTTACTGGAAGTACAGAATGATTATACATATATGTTGATGGGAAAATAATTAATTCATTTTTTTCTGGTTTATGAGTTACATCAAATCTTGGAAATTTTATCTCTCCACCCTCATAATCATCGTTCATATAAAATATTGTAGACATCCTTCTATGATGATTAGTATGATCATCTATATGATTAGTAAATTTTTGACCAACTCCATACTTTAATATGCCATAATCATCATGCCAAGTAGTCTCGCATGAAAACATTGATCTGTAGTCTATTTCTCTAGGATTAAATGCTTGAAAAAATATATTGGATAAGTTTCCATAAAATGCATCGCTAACAGTCATAAAGTCATCAACTATATAACCTTTATATGGTACACCTATGATTTCTGTATCTCTAGAATTAGTGTCTACTTCAATAGCGTCTTTGCTTTGTACCAGCGACTTTCCCCATTCCACATTTAGTGATGCAGCGCCCTCTTCAATATCATTTATTAGAGTAGATATAATATTATCGTCTAATACATTTTTATAAGAAACAATGCCTGGAGCAATTTCATTTTTAATCATGTTACCACTTTTCTAGTGGACAGGTTGCATTTAATAATTTAGTTTTAGCAAACATAAAACATCCACACTTTTTACATTGCTTTGTTAGTTTGATTAGTTCTGGACAAGATTGGCAAATAGAGTATCTTTCTTCTGCTACCTCTTTTGTTGCCCACTCTGTTTCAGGATTAACTAAATCCCAGGGTCTAGTATCTCCAAGGCTTTCTTTATATTTTTGCCATACTGATTTTTCTTCTGACATGTTTCCCTACTTTTGTATAGTTATTTATACATTATACACTAACAAGCACAACTTCGTCCAGGACAGCATACATTACATCTCCAACAATATCCGCATGTGCAATCTGCGCCTCCGCCAGTTGGTGCTGCTACAGGTGCTGCTGGGCTAGGTGCTACAGGTGCTGCTGGGCTAGGTGCTACAGGTGCTGCTGGGCTAGGCGCTACAGGTGCTGCTGGGCTAGGCGCTACAGGTGCTGCTGGGCTAGGCGCTACAGGTGCTACAGGTGAAGGTGCTGCTGGTGCTGGAGCAGGTGAAGGTGCTACAGGTGAAGGTGCAACTGGTGATGGGGCTACAGGGGCAGGGGATGACCATGGAGTTGTAGAACACTCACCGAATGTGTCTGAGTAGTAATATCCGCATGATTGGCACTTAGACTTATTGTATGACCAAGCATCTGCAGGTACGCATGCTGGCGCTGCTGGTGCAGGAGCAGGTGAAGGTGCTACTGGGGCAGGTGCAGGAGCAGGTGAAGGTGCTACTGGGGCAGGTGCAGGTGAAGGTGCTACAGGACTTGGTGCTACAGGAGCGGGTGCAGGGCTAGGTGCTACAGGTGAAGGCGCTGCTGGTGCAGGAGATGTCCATGGTTCTGTTGAGCATTCACCAAATGTATCTGAGTAGT
>JBIPLL010000042.1:0-10783 GCA_044368425.1 Beijerinckiaceae bacterium | reverse complement strand
CACCGGCGTGAGCACGGATTCGTAAAGGGAAAGCGCGTCGATCTCGCACTGTTCGGGATCGGTGCCCGGGATCGGCCGATAGTCGCGCGTGATAAAGTCCGACAGGCGTGCCTCGCCGCGCTCGATTGCGCCTTCCAGTGCGCGCGAGACGGCATGGGCGAATGAGCGGGCCTCCTCGACCAGCACGATATTCTCGTCGGCCAGGCGGTCGATGGCGCGGGCAATAGCGCGGCGGCGCAACACATCCTCGCCCAGTTCGAAGGCGATATGCAGGCCCTGCGGCGAATGTCCGGCAACCTTGCCGGGAATGTCGGTGAGCCCCTCGGGCGACACCGTCACATGCTCGCCGGTGGGGACCGTCTCGCCCTCCGGCATGGCGACAAGCACCCCGCCATGCGACAGGTCGAGCGTCCGGGTCGCGATCATGCGCTCGCGGTGACGCAGTCGACAGGCCGTATCGAAGGGCAGGCGCTGATGCTGGCGGCGGTCCCCCAGCATGGTATGGCGCAGCACCACCATCAGCCGCGAGGACAGCCGCTCGACGGTGCCGGTCACGTCGTGGCTCAGGGACTGCGCCATTTCGCTGGCATTGGCAGCCTGGGCCGTCAGATCGCGGACGGCCTGTGCGCGCTCGATCACCACCTTGGCAAAGTCGAGCGTGACGCTGGCCTCGCCGCGCAATGCCTCCGCGCGATCGGCCTGCGCGGTCATGGTTTCGATGACCGAGCCGAAAACCGGCTTCAGCTCCGTGATGACCTCGGTCACCTGCGTCATGGTCGAGAGCGTCTCGTCCGCATTGTCCTTGAGGCGGGCAATGATGCCCTCGATATGCCGCGTCGCCTTCTGGGTCTCGACCGCGAGTTGCTTCACTTCCTGCGCGACGACGGCAAAGCTGCGCCCCGCCTGGCCCGCCCGCGCGGCCTCGATGGTCGCATTCAGGGCGAGAAGATTGCTCTGCCGGGCAATGGCGCCAATCAGCTCGACGACACCCGCAATGTCCTCGATCGCGCCCCGCAAGCCGCCGATGCGCTCGCCGGCATTTGCCGTCAGGTTCTGCGCCCCGGCCATCAGGCTGGCGGAGCGGTCGACATCGTCGCCGATCGCGCGGCTCGCCGTGCCGAAATCGTCGATGCTGCCCGCAAGCTCGCGCGAACTCGTACCGATTCGGTCGGCAATCTGGGCAAGATCCCGGTTCTCGCCATCAATGGCACTCATCACCCGGTGGGCGGAGCCGATGGAGCTGGCGGTGCGCTCGGTGATCTCGCGCACGCCTTCGAGCGCAATCCCGACATCATGCTCGATTTCGGCGAAAAGGGCCTCGACGGCGCTATCGACAACCTCGACGGTATAGGCCGCATCGGCGCCATATGCCTCGTCATCGGAGAGAACATGAGCGTCGGCAGGCGTCTCCACGCTTGCCGCAACAGCCTCCGCACCACGCCAGGGCAGCAGGCGGTCGCGCAGACGGGAGAAGCGATGACGCAACTTATTGTCGATCATTACAGATTCACTCAACCTACGGTAAATTGTGTGGCACGGGGCCGTTACGACTTCATGAACGATGACGAGGCACTGCGAGACGGTTCCAAGGGCATCCGCGCCCGTCACGATCTGCCCGCGTGATCCAAGGTCCGGTTTTTCCGTGGATGCGCCGCCATGAAGCAGGCGCCAGCCCTTGCTTCGAGGCCCGTAACTCGGTCACCTGCGGCTGACGTGACTGGATTGCCGATGGAGGCCCGCTGATGACCACCCACCGCAGAAGCGAGAACGGGCTGCGCCTGAATCGTCGGTCTGTGCTGACGGCAGCCCTGGCCGGCATCGCCGCTCCGGCACTGGTGCGGCCGGGTCTGGCACAGGCTCCCGAAGTGACCCTGCGCATGCATCACTTCCTGTCGCCGCTCTCCAATGGTCACGCGCGCTTTCTCAAGCCGTGGGCCGATCAGGTCATGGCGCGCTCGGCCGGGCGGATCCGGATCGACATCTTCCCGTCAATGCAGCTGGGCGGAGCGCCGCCGCAATTGTTCGACCAGGCCAGGGACGGGGTCGTCGATCTCGTCTGGACCCTGCCGGGCAACACGCCGGGACGGTTTCCCGGCATCGAGACCTTCGAGCTGCCCTTCGTTGCCCACAAGCGGGCCGTCGTGAATTCGCGCGCCATCGCCGAATTTGCCGGGCAGCACCTCGCGGAGGAATTTCGTGAGGTCCATCCCGTTTGCATCTGGGCGCATGACCACGGCCTGATCCATGCCAGCCGCGCCGTCCGGACCATGGAGGACCTGCGCGGGCTGCGGCTGCGCTTTCCCACGCGCCTGGCCGGCGAGGCCCTGAAGGCGCTCGGCGCCGGCGCGATCGGCATGCCCGTGCCGCAGGTGCCCGAAGCGCTGACCCAGCGGGTGATCGACGGGGCCGTGCTACCATGGGAGGTGGTGCCTGCGATCAAGGTGCAGGAAATGGTGCGCTTTCACACAGAGATTCCGGGCTCGCCGACGCTCTACACGGCCAGTTTCGTGCTCGCGATGAACAAGGCGCGCTACGAGAGCCTGCCGGCGGACCTGCGCGGCGTGATCGACGCCTTGTCGGGGCCGGTTGCCGCGACGATGGCGGGCGAAGCCTGGGACAGTCAGGCCATCGCCGTCGAGAAAATGGTGCGCGAGCGCGGCAACGCCATCCATGTCCTCGACGATAGCGAGGCCGCCCGCTGGCGCGAGGCAACCCAGGGCGTGCGCGACCAGTGGGTCGCACAGATGCAGTCCCGTGGCCGCGATGGTGCCGCACTTCTTGCTGCCGCCCGCAGCCTGATCGCGAAACATTCCGCCTGAGGCACGGGCGCGGCACCAGATCCCGCCCGGGCGTCGCCTCTGCCGGCGACCCTTGCGTCAACACACCTTCTCGCGCCACAAGGTTCGGTGAGCGGGCCGCCCGGCCCGGATCGAAATCGGAGCTTAAAGATGGAAGAACTCGTCGCCCGCGTCATCCAGGCGACCGGCCTGTCGCCGGACGTCGCGCAGAAGGCGCTCGGCATCATCCTGGCCTTCCTTCAGAAGGAAGGTCCCCAGGCCGAGGTGCAGCAGCTGATCGCCGCGATTCCCGGCGCACAGGCGCTGGTCGAAGCCCCCGCTGCCGGCGGCGGCGGCGGTGGCCTTCTCGGCGGCATGATGGGCATGATGGGCGGCGGCGGCGGCGTCATGGCGCTGGGCTCCCAGCTCATGGGCGCCGGCGTCTCGATGGGCCAGATGCAGCCCCTCGGCAAGGCGCTCTTCGCCTATGGCCGTGAGCATGCGGGCGAGGACGTGATCGGCCCGATCGTCGGCGCCGTTCCCGGCCTGTCGCAGTTCGTCTGAGACACGGACAACTACCGCGCCGGGCACGCCTCGAGCTGCTCGGCGCAAACTCTCTCGACCCAGCCGCGCCCGAGTTCCGTCTCGGCCTCGACCCAGTTGCCCTGGCAGGAGAGCAGACGGCGCACCCCGACCCCGTCCGGCCCGAACATGAACGACCCGCCGCGCGCCTGACGCCGGCCGCTCAGTGCCGCAACCTGCGGGGACTTCGCATCGGGTCGCAGGCGCAGCGAACGGGCCGCGAGCTGCGCCTTGATCGTTGGCGCCGGCACCCATCCCGATCCCCGAAAGACCTCGCGGCGCGGCGCACCGGTATCGCGTGTACTGGTCGGAAAGGCAGCCGTGTCGATACGGAACCAGCCATCGCTGTAGCCGGTGACGCGCACGACCGCCGCAATCTCGTCAAGGCCGAGCACCACGGGCGGCGGCAGGCGCGCGATGACGGTGGCATACCGGTCCGGAGCCGCGCGCACGGGCAGTCCCGTCTCGTCGAGATCATTGGACCAGCCTTCGAATGCGCAGGGCGTGATCGGTGTGCCGGTGAGCCCAAGCCGCTGGGGTTCGGCCAGCGCAGGCGCGAGGGTGCCTGTCGCAACGAGGGCAATGGCCGCCAACAAGCCTCGAAGGCCAGCCCCGCAGCCGCGTCGCACCCGAAGAGATGGCCGAGTTGGCCGCGATGGCATTGAACGCCTCACCCGAACGGCCAGTGGCCTTGCCCCCATGCAATGGATTAAATCCCCTCGATGGTTATGCATGCAAGGGCGTGCAAGCCACAGCGACATATTGTTTAAAGCGACGATCCGCAGAGAGGCCGCGCGCGACATGACCGAATTGACGGACGGCCCCGCTTCCCAGCTCTCCGGCGAAACCGTCGATCCGCTGGCGATCGACCTGTTTCCGGCTCCAACCCGCGAAGCCTGGCTCGACGGCGTGGCGAAAGTCCTGAAAGGCGCGGATTTCGAGCGAAAGCTCGTGAACCGCACGCCCGACGGCCTGCGCATCGAGCCGATCTATGAGCGTCGCGCCAACGCCGCCCCCGTGGCGCCACCCCGCACGGACGGGCGCTGGAGGGTTGCGCAGCGCGTCAACCATCCCGACCCCCGCGAGGCTTCAGCGCTTGCCCTTGCCGATCTCGAGAGCGGCGCGGACGCGCTGGTGCTCGTGCCGGCCGGCGCCCGCAGCGCCCGCGGCTTCGGGCTCGACCTGACCGGGACGGCAACCGTCGATGCCGCCCTTGCAGGCGTCATGCCCGAGCTGATCGCGCTGCGCATCGATCCCGCACCCGACAGCCGCCGTCATGCGGCGACCCTCGCGCGCGTCCTGCTGGATCGGGGGCTCGATCCGGCGACGCTCGATGTCGATTTCGGAATTGCCCCGTTATCGGTGCTGACCCAGACCGGCGCCCTCCCCGCTCCATGGCCGGAGATCGCGCGGCGGCTCGGCCACAGCGTGCGCGAATTGTCGGGCCTCGGCTTTCGTGGCCCGTTCCTGACCGTCGACACGCGCGAGGCACACGAGGCCGGCGCCAGCGAGGCGCAGGAGCTCGCTTACGCGATCGGTGCAGGCGTCGCCTATCTGCGGGCGCTCGAAGCGGAGGGCATCGCGCTCGACCGGGCGCGATCCATGCTCTCGTTCATCGTGGCGGTCGATGTCGACCAGTTCCTCTCCACCGCCAAGCTGCGAGCCCTTCGCCGTCTCTGGGCAAGCGTCGAGACGGCTTGCGGCCTGCCGCCCGCGCCAATGCGCATCCATGCCGAGACCTCGTGGCGGATGATGACGCGCCGCGATCCCTACGTGAACATGCTTCGGACGACGATTGCAGGGCTGGCTGCCGGCATCGGCGGCGCCGATACACTGACGGTCCTGCCCTTCACCGCGCCACTCGGCCTGCCGGACGCCTTTGCGCGGCGCGTGGCGCGCAACACGCAGCTTCTCCTGATCGACGAGGCCAATCTCGGCCGGCTGGTCGATCCGAGCGCAGGGGCAGGCGGCATCGAGGCATTGACCGACGGACTTTGCGACGCGGCCTGGGGCCTGTTCCAGCAGGACGAGGCATTGAGCACGCCCGACTGTCCGGGCCATCTCGCGTCCCTGCTCGGCAGCCAGGCGCGCAGCCGCATCGACGCCGTGGCCCGCGAAAGGCTTCGCGCCGTCGCGACCCGCCGGCAGCCCGTGACAGGCGTCAGCGAATATCCCCAACTCGCCGAGACGGCGGTGCGTGTGCTGGCTCCGATTCCGCAAGCCAGCGCCCCGCGCCCCGTGCGCAGCGGCGTGACGCCGGACATCGCACCATGGCCGTCCCTGCGCTGGTCGCAGGGTTACGAGGCCCTGCGGGACCGGTCCGATGCATTGCTGGCCCGCTCCGGCAGCCGGCCGCAGGTTTTCCTCGCGACACTCGGCCCGCTCGCGGCCTTCACGGCGCGCGCAGGCTTTGCCCGCAACCTGTTCGAGGCCGGCGGCATCGAGGCTCAGCTCACAGACGGCTATGCCGACCTCGACGCCATGGTCGCGGCCTGGCGAGCAAGCGGCGCGCCGGTAGCCTGCCTGAGCGGTGACGACGCGGCTTACGAGATGCAGGGCGCCGAGGCCGCCGCCGCGCTGAAGGCCGCCGGCTGCCGCCATCTCTGGCTCGCCGGCCGCCCGTCGCCCGAGCGCGAGGCCACCTTGCGCGAGGCTGGCGTCAGCGAATTCGTCTTCATGGGCTGCGACGTGCTCGCCTCGCTCGAACGCCTCTGGGCATCCCTGTCCGAAAACGCCCGCTGAGGAGCCGCCCATGTCGTCGACGCCCCGCAGCTTCATCCCCGATTTTGCCACGCTGCCCCGCCCGGACGCGGCTGTACCGGTGCCGCCCGTGACAAGCGGACCCTGGCTCACGCCCGAAGGCATCCCGGTGCCCCCGCTTGTCGGGCCTGCCGATGTCGCGGGCCTGCCTTTCCTCGATACCTGGCCAGGCCAGGCGCCGTTCCTGCGCGGCCCCTACCCGACCATGTATGTGAACCAGCCCTGGACGATCCGCCAATATGCGGGCTTCTCCACGGCAGAGGATTCCAACGCCTTCTACCGGCGCAATCTCGCCGCAGGCCAGAAGGGTCTGTCGGTCGCCTTCGATCTCGCCACCCATCGTGGCTATGACAGCGACCATCCGCGCGTTGCAGGCGATGTCGGCATGGCGGGCGTCGCCATCGATTCGATCTACGACATGCGCACGCTGTTCTCGGGCATTCCGCTCGACCAGATGAGCGTGTCGATGACGATGAACGGCGCGGTGCTGCCCGTTCTGGCGCTCTATATCGTCGCGGCCGAGGAACAGGGCGTTCCTGCCGAAAAGCTCTCGGGGACCATCCAGAACGACATTCTCAAGGAGTTCATGGTCCGCAACACCTATATCTATCCGCCCGCGCCCTCGATGCGGATCATCGGCGACATCTTCGCCTATACGTCGCGGCACATGCCGAAATTCAACTCGATCTCGATTTCCGGCTATCACATGCAGGAAGCAGGTGCGACGCAGGATCTCGAACTCGCCTATACGCTGGCTGACGGTGTCGAATATATCCGCGCGGGCCAGGCAGCCGGCCTCGACGTCGACGTCTTCGCCCCGCGTCTGTCCTTTTTCTGGGCGATTGGCATGAATTACTTCATGGAGATCGCCAAGCTGCGCGCCGCGCGCCTGCTCTGGGCGCGCCTCGTCAAGGGCTTCGATCCCAAGAGCGACAAGTCCCTGCCGCTGCGCACCCACAGCCAGACCTCGGGCTGGTCGCTGACCGCGCAGGACGTCTTCAACAATGTCGCGCGCACCTGCATCGAGGCCATGGCCGCGACGCAAGGGCATACCCAGTCGCTGCACACCAACGCGCTGGACGAGGCGCTGGCGCTGCCGACCGACTTTTCCGCCCGTATCGCGCGCAACACGCAGATCCTGCTCCAGCAGGAGAGCGGGACCACCCGCATCATCGATCCGTGGGGCGGCTCCTTCCATGTCGAGCGTCTGACGGCTGAACTCGCCCGCAAGGCCTGGGCGCATATCGAGGAGGTCGAGGCCCTCGGCGGCATGGCGAAGGCCATCGAGGCCGGCATCCCGAAGCTGCGCATCGAGGAGGCGGCGGCCCGCACACAGGCCCGCATCGATTCCGGCCGGCAGGCCGTGATCGGCGTCAACCGATACAAGCCAACGGACGAGCCGCCCATCGACGTGCTCAAGGTCGACAACAGCGCCGTGCGCGCCGCCCAGATCGAGAAACTGAAGCGCCTGCGCGCAGAGCGCGACGAGACCGCGACCCGCGCGACGCTGGCCGCGCTGACGCAGGCCGCCCGCACCGGCACCGGCAACCTGCTCGACCTCGCCGTGCAGGCGGGCCGCGCCAAGGCGACCGTCGGCGAGATCTCGCTGGCGCTGGAAGAGGCCTATGGTCGCCACAGCGCCCAGATCCGCTCGATCTCTGGCGTCTACAAGCGCGAGGCAGCGGAGGGCGACACAATGAATGCGACGGTCGACCGGCTGCGCACCATGGTCGAGGCCTTCGAGGAGAACGAGGGCCGCCGCCCGCGCATCCTCGTGGCCAAGATGGGCCAGGATGGCCACGACCGGGGCCAGAAGGTCATCGCCTCCGCCTTTGCCGATCTCGGCTTCGACGTCGATATCGGGCCGCTTTTTGCCACGCCGGAGGAAACCGCCCGGCAGGCCGTGGAGAACGACGTGCACATCGTCGGCGTGTCATCGCTCGCCGCGGGACACCTGACCCTCGTGCCGCAGCTCAAGGAGGCGCTGGCCGCTGCCGGCCGTCCGGACGTGATGATCGTGGTGGGCGGCGTGGTGCCGCCGCAGGATTACGACGCTCTCGTGGATTTCGGCGTCAGCGCCATCTTCCCGCCCGGCACCGTGATTGCAGACGCGGCCGTGCGCCTCATCGATGAACTCAACGCAAGGCTCGGCTACGCCCAGCCGCCGAGGGAGGGGTGACTCAGGGTGCGTAGCGCCAGAAACGTGGCTGCAACGCGCCTTCCGGTTGCGCCCTGATCTGCGCCAGCCGCTCGTTCGGCGGGCGCAGGCCCGCCTTTACCAGAAGGGCGATATCGTCGATCAGCGAGCGATTGCTGGCGAACGTGTTGTGATTGAGCCCGAACAGCTCCGCGCCCATCGCCGTCACATCGATCGACTGCACACCCTGCACGATCAGCGGCTCGCCATTCTCGATATCGCCCGCGCGCTGGGCCTTGGCCTTGATTTTCGAGGCGATCAGGGCCTTGTCAGCCGACGACGCATAGAGCGTCACGCCCCCCACATGCGGCTGGAGTTCCGTCACGGCCTGCACGAAGCGCCCGCAATCCACGTCTGGCGCCGCGCAGATCAGCTCATCGACCCGCGCAGCATACTTGCCGGCAAAGGCCTCCAGCCCCCCGAGCACGACCTGGTTTCCCATCGAATGGGCGATGACATGCACCTTCTCGATGCCGCTCCTGTCCCGGAGATCGGCGATCAACCGGGCGAAATGCGGCCGGGCCAGTTCCGCGCTCTCCCTGTCATAGTCGTAATCCGTCAGCCCGCCGGCGGACGCCCACGAGAACAGGATGCGCGGCCCCGCAAACTGGGCATCCCACGCAATCTGCGCCAGCCTCAGCAATCCGTCCAGAAACGGCGTGTTGAAGCCGTGCACGAAGACAAGCGCGCTGCGAACGGGCGATTCGCGCAGCTCCGACAGGAACGCCTCCTCGTCGAGCGCGCCGAGCTGCGTCACGATGAAATGCCGCTCCGGATCTTCATTCTCGGGCCAGAACCGCACGGACAGGGTCCAGCCCTTGGGTCGCTCGAGCCGGCCGATCTTGTGATCCTGCGGCACCGAGACCCGCGCGGCACCATAGCTTGGCGTATCGGCACGCTCACGCCCGAAATTCTGGAGCCGGGGCAACCCGTCGAGCTTGCGTGTCGTGCAGTAGAAGAGGTCGATGATGCGCGGCGACTGGTGACTGGCAAGCAGGGCATCACGCGCTTCGCGGTCGGGGACGGGTCGTTTGGAGAGCAAAGCGTCCGGAGGCGCGATCGTCCCGCGCCCGGTGATCTCGAACACGTCCTCGATGGGCATGAGATAGGGCTTGACTGCCCCATCCGCAGGGCGCGCCGCCTCGCTCAGGGCCGCCTCGAAGCGCAGGATGCGATAGCGGAGGCGACCGACGAACCCCTCGGGAGGTTCTTGCGCTCGGGCCGGCACCGGCTGAGCCTGATCGATTTCCCCTTCTTCGATGCTCGTCAAACTGACAAAACGCGAAGGGTTTTCGTTTTCGATAGCCCGCAGGGCTCGCCACACCGCGATACCAAGTGCGTTCCACTGCCGCTTTTCGACATGCTTGGCAGCACCCATCCGCCAAACATCAACGGAAAAGCGGACATGCGCGGGAATATTGCGGTCGATGAAGGAGCCACGCTTCCAGCCACGACAACCCAGCGCCACCAGCGCGCCAGACAGGGCGCAGAGAGCGTCGGAGTGCGTGAGGCGATACTCCCGCAATTGCGCGAAGTAGGCCGTGGCAAAAATCTGCCCGTGCTCCTCACGCGCTCCGGGATTCGCAAGCGCGAAGGCGCGGGCAACCGGCGGTTCAGGCTCGCGCGGTGGCCCGGCAGATGCAGCGACCGGTTCCATGCGCCCTCCACCGATATGAATGTCATTACATTTTCACGTCCCCGTGAACGGCGCAAGCAAGCCTTGGAATGGTCACGCTTGCGCACGACATGAAAGGAACCCCACCGGACCTGTCGATGACCCGCCGCCTGCTCGTGCTTTTCCTCCTCCTGTTTCTCGTGCCACTGGCGGCCCATGCCGTCTGGTGGACGTCGCAGGAGCGTGCCGATTCGTGGTCGCGAGCCGACTGGTCGAGCGCAGGCATTCTGCCGCCGGCAAGCGCGCATCCGCAGGCAATGGTGCATATCTACGGCGCGCGCGTCGGACGCTGGCGCGGCATCTTCGCCCATCACACCTGGATCGTCCTGAAGGAGGCCGGCGCTCCACGCTACAGCCGCTACGATGTCGTGGGCTGGGGCTCACCCCTGCGTCAGGACATCCGCGCCCCGGACGGCCGCTGGTATGGCAACCCGCCCGAATTGATCGCCGCGCTCGAAGGCGAGGCGGCGGCCGCGCTCATTCCGAAGCTGCGTACTGCCATCGCAAGCTATCCGCACCGCGACTACGGCACCTACCGGGCCTGGCCCGGACCGAACTCCAACACCTTCGTCGCCCATGTTCTGGCGCAGGTGCCGGAATGGCCGGTCGCGCTGCCGCCAACGGCCATCGGCAAGGATTTCCGCGGCGACGGCTTCTATGCGGGACTGACGCCGAGTGGCACGGGCCTTCAGTTCTCGGCGCTCGGCGTCGCGGCGCTGACGCTGGGCTGGGTGGAAGGAATGGAAATCAATGTGTTCGGGCTCGTGGCCGGGCTCGACCTGCGCCAGCCCG